>NZ_ANKP01000233.1:0-50208 GCF_000319775.1 Cupriavidus sp. HMR-1 | reverse complement strand
CGCTGGCGGCCCTGGTGGCGGCTTCGGCAAGCAGGTCGGCGCGGCTGGTGGTGCCGGCGCGGACGGCGGCGTTCAGGGAGGCGATGTCAGGCAGCATGACGGTTTGCGTGGGCGAGACGAAGGTGACAGGCGCCGCGGAGCAAAATCACATTCACGCATTGCCTGTGTGAATCAAGAGGCTCAAGAATCCGACAAGGGTAGCAAGAAGCGCATCGGCGGGACATAGGGAAGGACGCTATATCCCGAGGCGCGGCAAGAAATACCGTTCGATGCCAGGATCGCATCGCCCGGGCGATCAGGCAGACGAGATCAGGCCCCCTTGACGGGCTTCTCGTTCTCCATCTCCTCCGGCTGCGGATCATCCCAGACGACCTTGTTTCGGCCGCTGGCCTTCGCGGCATAGAGGCGTTGGTCCGCCGCCATCAGCAGCGAGTCGAGGTTGCCCGGTTCGCCTGGCGCGATCTGCGCCACGCCGAAGGACGCGGTGAAACGGATGGATGCCGTGTCAGCGCTGTCGACCGGTTCGCAGACCAATGCTTGCAGGGCCAGGCGAAGCTTTTCGGCCAGGTTGGCTGCATCCGCGATACCCGTGCGTGGCAACAGGACGGCAAACTCCTCGCCGCCCAGTCGCGCCGGCAGATCGACATTCCGGACATTCGCGCGCAGCGCGTCCGCCAGGGTGCGCAGCACCACGTCTCCGCTGGCATGTCCCCAGCGGTCGTTGATCTTCTTGAATCGATCGATGTCGAGCATGATCAGCGAGACCGGAACGGCGTCCCGCTTGCACCATGCGTAGGCGTCTGCGAATCGGGATGCGAACACGCGACGGTTCGCCAACCCGGTCAGGGCATCGGTCTCGGCGAGGGTCCGGAGGGCTTCGCCCCGGTCAATGTAGTGCCCGAACAATGTATGGACAACTGCCAGCGTGAAGCAAAGCAGAAGGCCCAGGGCGACAGCGCCGGCGCCAATGGTGCCGCTCAGGCGGGCGACGCTCGCCTGTAGCAGTTCCCGCGTGGAGACCTCGTCGACCATTATCAGGCCGCTGTTTCCGAGCTTGCGATAGATGAGGCGGCTGCCATGCTCGTTGTTCAGAATGCCGGCATCGCCCCTGAACGCCACCGCGAGCTTGTCCGCCGGCCATTTGTCGATGAGCACGGACGCGAGCGTTTCGCCCCGATGCACGTTTCGCATACCGGCGCCCACGAGTATGCCGTTGTGGTCCACCAGGTAGTTGTTGACGTCGTGATGGGGGGCAAGGTTGAGAGACTCGTCAAGACTGGGCCGCGGAATCTCCAGAATCAGAACGGCCTTGAATGCGTTGCCGGCGTAGACAGGAGCACTCAGGAATAGCGACGATTCGCCAGCGTCGTCCATGGACCGCGCGATGCTCCATTGCTGCTTTCGCGTCGGATTGGCCAAGGGGAGGCTATTACGAAAGTACCCGGCGGAGGCGAAGGTCCGCAGGGTCGGATCAACGTCCTGCTCGCTAATGGCCGGGTAAGCCACGATGATGCCGCTGGCGGACACATAGGCAATGCGTTCCCGGAGCCCGGGTTCGTTGTGTCCCGCACTGAACATATGGCTGAGCGCGATTGCAACCGCCATGCCCGGGATCAGCTTGGCATCGTCGCGCGAGAAGCCATCCAGCCCAGTGAGCCGCGCCGCGCTGACGCCATAGACGGGCGCCGCCTCACGTGTCCGCAGCGCCCAGACATCGTCATTGCGGTGCTCAAAGGCAGTCTGGATGTCGTGGGCGAAGAGGGCTGGCAGTTCATCCTGGATCTGCATCAGGTGCTCGGCGTAGTTCCGGATGTTCGCCAGGCGCTCCGCCTCCAGTTGAAGCAGCGCGTTGATGCTCACGGCACGAACCGCCTGCATCTGTCTGACCGACTCGATCTCCGTGTCGCGCGACAACATCATGCCCCGGAGGATGAGCAGCAATATCAGGAGAATGGCGGCGCTGAACGCAATCAGAATGAAGCGGCGAGGGCGCTTGATGAGCGCGAGCCATAACCGGCTCAGGAACCTGTCGGACGGGAGCAGTCGTCCGGTATCGGAGGCGGAGTGCATGTGATTGTTCTTCAATACGTGACCATGGCCAGTACCCGATCTGGAACGTGATGGCTCTTGCGCGACGGGAAGTCGTATCGTGCCGGATTCAGATCCGTCAGAGACTGTCCGTCGAAAAATTTTAGATCGGTTCTGCAAATCTTCGCGTCGAGGGGGTGACAGCCCGGCAGCACACGATGGCGGCGGATTTCTCATCGATTTGCCGATAAACTGTCGCGTAAATCGCCTAAATCCGGGCGCCCAATGATTCAAAATCGCATCCCAGGAGACTGCTTTTCATGGCACGCAAGCCCGTTTCGGACAGCCCCGCCACCGCTGCGCCAGTGGCGAGCCCCTCACCGGCCGCGCCACTGGCGCGCGCTGCCGGCGTCAACATTGTGTCGTCGTCGCATCTGGTTTCGGTGCGTAGCCCGGAATTGTCGGAGTTCGAGTTCGGGCTGAATACCGCTTACAACGCCTATAGCCGATGGGTGGTGCGCTGCATGGGTGCCGCTGGCGTGCGCGACCTGACGTTCCTGGACGTGCTGGTACTGCACCACGTCAATCATCGCGGACGCGCCAAGCGGCTGGCGGACATCTGCTTTGTGCTGAACGTCGAAGATACCCATCTGGTCACATACGCGCTCAAGAAGCTCGTGGGGCTGGGACTGGTGGCCGGGGAGCGGGTTGGCAAGGAGGCCACTTACGCCACCACGCAGGCTGGTACCGACGCCTGCGCCCGGTACCGCGAGATCCGCGAGCAGTGCCTGACGAGCAATTTCACGGAGGGTAGCGAGGAAAACCTGGAGATCGGCGAACTGGCACGCCTGCTGCGTGTGTTGACCGGTCTCTACGAGCAGGCGGCGCGCTCCGCCACTTCCCTTTGATAATGTGACGTATTATGCTCTATAGCACAGCTTGGCCTGCCGATAATGACGTCGGTCAGGCTGTCCTTGCCAGCTTTCTCGCGGAATGTCTGTCGGCCCCCGATTGCGCAATGCAAAAAGCGGTCGCCGACAAGGTACAATAGCGGTTTCCCGCCAGCCGGCATTCCATTCAGCAGTGTCGGCGGCCGCCTGCCCCGACCCTCCTACGCCTCCCGACCGCAACGATCATGGCGCATTTCTCGTGCTTCCCCGGCGCTTTGGCGCTTTCCGCCTTCCGTCAGCAACGCCTGCTTGCCGCTCTCCAACAGATCGACGCCGATATTGAATCGGTGCACGGCCAGTTCGTGCACTTCGTCGATTCGGACACGCCGCTGTCCGCCGAGGATCAGACCCGCATCGGCGCGATGCTGACCTACGGCGCGCCGTTCACCGCTCAGACCGAGGGCGACCGCTTCGTGGTGATCCCGCGCTTCGGCACGATCTCGCCGTGGGCCAGCAAGGCCACCGATATCGCCCACAACTGCGGCCTGACCCACGTTCACCGTATCGAGCGCGGCATCGAAATCACGGTCATCTGCAAGAAGGGGCTGCTGCGCGGCCGCAAGACGCTGGATGCCGGCACGCGCGCCGCTGTCGCCGCACATCTGTTCGACCGCATGACCGAAACGGTGATCGGCAGCCGTGAAGAGGCCGCCGCGCTGTTCCAGGAACTGCCGGCCAAGCCGCTGCAGTTCATCGACATCTCGGCGGGTCGCAGCGCGCTGGTGGACGCCAACACGGCAATGGGCCTGGCGCTGTCCGAGGACGAGATCGATTACCTGCTGGACGCCTACGGCAAGCTCGAACGCAATCCGACCGACGTCGAGTTGATGATGTTCGCGCAGGCCAACAGCGAGCACTGCCGCCACAAGATCTTCAACGCCACGTGGACCATCGATGGCGTGTCCCAGGACAAGTCGCTGTTCGCGATGATCCGCAATACGCACCAGTTGAACCCGCAGGGGTCGATCGTGGCGTACTCGGACAACTCGGCGGTCATGGAAGGCGACGTGGCCGAGCGCTGGTTCCCGCGTGGCGCGAATCAGAAGTACGGCCGCCACGAGGCGCTGACCCACACGCTGATGAAGGTGGAAACGCACAACCACCCGACCGCGATCTCGCCGTTCCCTGGCGCGTCGACCGGTGCGGGCGGTGAAATCCGCGACGAAGGCGCAACTGGACGTGGCGCCAAGCCCAAGGCCGGCCTGACCGGCTTCACGGTGTCGAACCTGATGCTGCCCGATGCCGTCGAGTCATGGGAAAACGCGCGCGACGCGGCCCAGCCGGTGTCCCACCGCAATCCGGACGACAAGCCGGTTGTGACCGGCAAGCCGGACCGCATCGCATCCCCGCTGCAGATCATGATCGACGGGCCGCTCGGCGGCGCGGCGTTCAACAACGAATTTGGCCGCGCCAACCTGGGTGGCTACTTCCGCGTCTACGAGCAGAACGTTGGCGGCACCGTGCGCGGCTATCACAAGCCGATCATGATCGCCGGCGGCATTGGCAACATCGACGGCTCGCACACGCACAAGGACCCGCTGCCGGCCGGCACGTTGCTGATCCAGCTGGGCGGCCCGGGTATGCGTATCGGCATGGGTGGCGGCGCGGCCAGTTCGATGGCGACCGGCACGAACACCGCCGATCTCGATTTCGATTCGGTGCAGCGTGGCAACCCGGAAATGGAACGCCGCGCGCAGGAAGTCATCAACGCCTGCTGGCAGCTTGGCGATGAGAACCCGATCCTGTCGATCCACGACGTTGGCGCGGGTGGCATTTCGAACGCGTTCCCCGAGCTCGTCGACGGCGCTGACCGTGGCGCGCGTTTCGACCTGCGTCAGGTGCATCTGGAAGAGTCGGGCCTGTCGCCTGCCGAGATCTGGTGCAATGAGTCCCAAGAGCGCTATGTGCTGGCGATCGCGCCGAACAGCCTGCCGCTGTTCCAGGCGATGTGCGAGCGTGAGCGTTCGCCGTTTGCCGTGGTGGGGGTCGCGACTGAGGAGAAACAGCTCCAGCTTGTCGACTCGCATGTGGACGCCGCGCTGAAGGAACACTTCCCGGTCAATATGCCGATGGACGTGCTGCTGGGCAAGCCGCCGCGCATGCATCGCGACGTGACGCGCGTGGAGCGTGAGTTCCCGCCCGTCGACGTGACCGGCATCTCGCTGGAACAAGCCGTGCGTGACGTGCTGCGCCACCCGACCGTGGCCAACAAGTCGTTCCTGATCTCGATCGGTGACCGTACCGTGGGCGGGATGAACGCCCGCGACCAGATGGTGGGCCCGTGGCAGGTGCCGGTGGCCGACGTGGCCGTGACCACGCTCGACTACAAGGGCACGGCTGGCGAGGCGATGACGATGGGCGAGCGCACGCCGCTGGCCGTGATCGACGCGCCGGCCTCGGGCCGCATGGCGATCGGCGAAGCGCTGACCAACCTGGCAGCGGCACCGGTCAAGGACCTGGGCAAGGTGAAGCTCTCGGCCAACTGGATGGCTGCCTGTGGCGTGGCTGGCGAAGACGCCAAGCTTTACGACACGGTGCACGCCGTCGGCATGGAACTGTGCCCGGCACTGGGCATCAGCATCCCGGTCGGCAAGGATTCGCTGTCGATGCGCACCAAATGGTCCGATGCCGATGGCGACAAGGAAGTCGTAGCGCCGGTATCGCTGATCATCTCCGCATTCGCGGCGGTGGACGACGTGAACCGCACGCTGACGCCGCAGCTTCGCACGGACCTGGGGGAGAGCGTGCTGATCGCGATCGATCTCGGGCGCGCCAGGAACCGCATGGGCGGCAGCATTCTGGCCCAGGTGACGCAGCAGGTGGGCGATAGCGCCCCTGATGTCGACAACGCGGAAGACCTCAAGAACTTCTTCAACGTGATCCAGCGCCTGAACCGTGAAGGCAAGCTGCTGGCCTATCACGATCGTTCGGACGGCGGTTTCATGGCTGCCGTGGCGGAGATGGCGTTCGCGGGCCACTGCGGTGTGTCGCTGAACGTCGACATGCTGACGCTCGATCCGAATGGCGAGCAGGATTACGGCGACGCCAAGAACTGGGCGCAGCAGGTCGCGGAACGTCGCAATGACCAGACGCTGCGCGCACTGTTCTCCGAGGAACTCGGTGCCGTGGTCCAGGTGCGCCTGGAAGAGCGCGACGCCGTGTTCGCGGTGCTGCGCGAGGCGGGCCTGTCGGCATGCAGCCATGTGATCGGCAAGCCGAACACGAACGACCAGGTCGAGATCTATCGCGATGCCAAGAAGGTGTTCGGCGCCGCGCGTGCCGATCTGCAGCGTACGTGGACCGAGGTGAGCTGGCGTATCGCGCGTCTGCGCGACAACCCCGCCTGTGCCGATAGCGAGTACGAGCGCGTGCTCGATGCCGGCGACCCCGGCATCAGCCCCGTGCTGACGTTCGACCCGGCCGAGAATATCGCCGCGCCGTTCATCGCTTCGGGCGCGCGTCCGCGCGTGGCCATCCTGCGCGAGCAGGGTGTGAATTCGCAGATCGAGATGGCGTACAGCATGGATCTGGCGGGCTTCGACACGCACGATGTCCATATGAGCGACCTGATTGCCGGCCGCGCCAGCCTGGCTGATTTCAAGGGCTTCGTGGCCTGCGGTGGCTTCAGCTACGGTGACGTGCTGGGTGCGGGCGAAGGCTGGGCCAAGACAATCCTGTTCAATGGCCAGATGGCCGAACAGTTCGCGGCGTTCTTCAATCGCCAGGACACCTTCGCGCTGGGCGTGTGCAACGGCTGCCAGATGATGAGCAACCTGGCCCCGATCATTCCGGGTGCGGGCGCCTGGCCGAAGTTCACGCGTAACCAGTCGGAACAGTACGAAGCTCGCTTCGTGACCGTCGAAGTGCAGCAGTCGTCGTCGATCTTCTTCGCCGGCATGGAAGGCAGCCGCATTCCGATCGTCGTGGCGCACGGTGAAGGTTTTGCCGACTTCTCGCAGCAAGGCGACATCGCCAAGGCAAACGTGGCCCTGCGTTTCGTCGATAACCGTGGCGCAGCGACGCAGACGTATCCGCTGAACCCGAATGGTTCGCCGGAGGGCATCACGTCGGTTACGACGGTCGATGGCCGCTTTACCGTGCTGATGCCGCACCCGGAGCGGGTGTTCCGTACCGCGACGATGAGCTGGGCGCCGGACGCTTGGAAGCAGATCGCCGATGGTGGCAGCCCGTGGATGCGCATGTTCCGTAACGCACGGAAGTGGGTGGGCTAAGGCGTTATCCCACTCATGCCAAAGGCGCCCGATTGTCGGGCGCCTTTTTCTTTTGGTGCCGCCGTCTGCATTACGGGCAGACGCTCAGACGCTCAGGTGGTGAAATTCGAGTTCAAGCTACAGCCGTATTGGGCTGGTCCGCAGGCGATGGCGGTGAGGCGGATGGCGTAGGCGCGGACTCCCGCGTCTGCAGGCGGGCGCTCCAGGGCAGATACCGGGAATAGAGGAGGCGCAAGCGATCGGACCCGGGGGGGATTTTGACTTCTCCACGGATTTCCATGAAGGCGACCGTGGCCTGAAGCAGTTTCGCTTGCGCATAGCGATCACGCACGGGGAGGTGAGCAAGCAGGCTGCGCCATCGACCGCCGGTG
Source organism: Cupriavidus sp. HMR-1 (assembly GCF_000319775.1). Classification (NCBI taxonomy): domain Bacteria; kingdom Pseudomonadati; phylum Pseudomonadota; class Betaproteobacteria; order Burkholderiales; family Burkholderiaceae; genus Cupriavidus; species Cupriavidus sp. HMR-1. The sequence goes on along the minus strand of NZ_ANKP01000233.1, from coordinate 42,627 downwards.
CATTCGATATTGGGCATTCCCAGCGCGCAATAGACCATGCCACTGGAGAAGATGTGCCACATTTGCCAATAGCCGCTGGTCACGCCCATTGCTTGATATCCATGGAAGTCATGAAGCCTGCGCCGAAACGCGTGGCTCTGATCTTACCGGGGCCGGTGCCAAGTGGAAACCCGCCACCTGTATCAAGATCAAACACGTGCCGTGCAAGGCTGCCCAGAGTGCTCCAAATGAAAAAACCGGCGCATTAGCGCCGGTTTTTTAGCGGATTGGCAACAGATTACTGAATCTTCGCCTTGTCCTTGAGGGACTTCATCATCGCCTGGAACTGCTCGCGCTGCCAGCCCTGATCGCCCATCATCATCTGCTGAAGCTGCGGCTTCACTTCTTCGAACGACGGGATCTTGGCGTCGCGCGTGTCCACCAGTTCGATGATGTGCCAGCCAAACTGGGTCTTGACCGGCGTATCGGTCATCTGGCCCTTCTTCAGGTTGGTCATCGCGGCCGAGAACTCGGGCACGTAGCTGCTGCTGTTGGCCCAATCCAGGTCGCCACCGTTCGCGGCGGAACCGGTGTCCTTCGATTGGGCCTTGGCTACATCTTCGAACTTGGCGCCGGCCTTGATCTTGGCGATCAGTGCTTTGGCGTCGGCTTCCTTCTCCACGAGGATGTGACGGACGTGGTATTCCTTGCCGTTGCCGAACTGGGCCTTGATCTTCTCGTATTGCTTGCGCAGCTCTTCATCGCTGGCGCCGTGGGTGCGCACGTAGTCCTCGAACACCGCGCCGGCCAGCACGTTCAGGCGGGCTTGTTCCAGTTGCTCCTGCACGTCGTCACGCTGGGTGATGCCGCGCTTGTTGGCTTCCTGGAGCAGCAGTTCGCGGTCGATCAGCATGTTGCGCGCACGGTCGCGCAGCTCGGGAGTTTCCGGCTGGCCAGTGCTGGCGATCAGCTTGTCCACCTTGGCCGACGAAATCGGCTTGCCATTCACAACGGCAGCGTTCTGGGCGAATGCGGGCAGGCTGCCAGCAGCAAGCACAGCCGCCAGGCTGAACGAGAGGACGGAGGTCTTCATGGGGTCAGGTCTGAGAGTTGCGAGTAGCGTCGCGGGTTGCTTCGCGTGATTGATATTCTTGGTCGGTGTACGCGTTGACAGCCAACGCGTGGATTTGCGAGGGGAACAGTTCGCGCAGCGCATCATACACCATACGGTGCCGGGCTACGCGAGAGTGACCCCCGAACCGCTCGCTGACGATGAGCACGTCATAGTGCCCGCCGCCAGAGGCAGCGCCTGCATGGCCGGCATGGGCGGCGCTGTCGTCGCGCACGGTCAGGCGGGTGGGATCAAGCGCTGCCTGGAGCAGTGCTTCGATGGTGGCGGGATCAGCTGCCATGCGGATTTCCTTCTGTTCTGTTCTGTTCTGTTCTGTATCGATGAGTCCGCGGCGCGGTGGCTTATTCGGACGGGGTTTCCTGGATATGGCGCGACAGCCAGATGCTCTGCGCCACGATGAACACCAGCATCAGGCCCATGCTGCCGAACAGCTTGAAGTTGACCCAGGTGTCGGTCGAAAACTGGTACGCCACATACAGGTTGAGCACGCCCATTACCGCGAAAAAGCCCGCCCAGGCGACGTTGAGGCGGCCCCACATCGGTTCGGGCAGCGTCACCTGCTTTTCCATCATGGCGCGGATCAGGTTCTTGCGCCATCCGATGACCGAGCCGATCAGGGTGACCGCGAACAGCCAATAGAGCACCGTCGGCTTCCACTTGATGAAGGTTTCGTTGTGCAGCAGGATCGTGGCGCCACCGAATACGGCGATGATCGCCAGGCTGACCCATTGCATGGGCTCGGCCTTGCCGTGACGGAAGTGAACCCAGGCAATCTGGACCACCGTCGCGCCGATCGCCACGGCCGTCGCGGGATAGATGCCGAACAGCTTGAAGGCGACGAAGAAAAGGATGACCGGGAACAGGTCGAAAAGAAATTTCATGCGGATGCGATAAGGTTGGCGGGTCGGCGATCAGGCTGGCCCGCGGGCGATCCGCCGCCGGGCAGATCGGTCATGCGACCGGAGTGCGGGTGTCGTCACCCACGATCTTCCGGATCGCGATCATCGAATTTTAGCGCAGCCGAGTTGATGCAATACCGAAGTCCGGTGGGAGCGGGGCCGTCTTCGAAGACGTGGCCCAGATGGCTGCCGCATTCCTTGCAGCGGACTTCCACCCGCGTCATGCCGTGGCTGTGGTCGGTGTGCTCGGCGATCACTTCGCCGTTGATCGGACGGAAATAGCTCGGCCAGCCGCAGCCGGCGTCGAATTTGGTGGCCGACTCGAACAGCGGCGTGCCGCAGCCCACACAATGGTAGATGCCCTGATTCCAGTGGTCCCAGTACTGGCCGGTGAACGGGCGTTCGGTGGCGGCCTCGCGCGTGACGCGGTACTCGATGTCCGACAGCTGGGAGCGCCATTCGGCGTCGGTCTTGGTCGTGGTCATGATCGTGCTTCCTGGTAGTGCGGCATTCTTGGGGGCGTTTGGTCTGGGTTACGACGAGCAACTGACTTCAAGGCCGGAGGCCCAGTCGGGCGGCAGCTTTGCATAGGGCTCGGCTTCGGGCTGTTCGTCAAATGGCTTCGACAAGACGGCCAGCAGGCGATCCACTTCGGAGAAATCCTTGTCGCGCGCGGCGCGGATTGCCGTCTCGGCCATATGGTTGCGCAGGACGTACTTCGGATTCGTGGCCAGCATGCCGGTCGTGCGTGCCGCATCGTCCGACTGCTCGCTCTGGAGCCTCGCGCGGTACTCAGCTGCCCACGCATCCCAGGCCGCGCGATCGAGGAACAGGTCGCGTACCGGTGCGTCGTGCGAGTTATCCAGCGAAGAAACGCGCGAAAGATTGCGCCAGAACAATGTGTAGTCCACGCGATTTTCGTGAAGTACACGGAACAGATTGGTCATCAGCGTCTCGTCTTGCTCCTGTTCGCTGCGCAGGCCAAGCTTGGCGCGATAGTGACGGAAGAATGCCTCCGCGTAGCGGTCACGGAACGGGTCGAGCGCCTCACGCGCGGCTTCCACCGCGGCTGCCTTCTCGACCTCGGGGTCTGCCGCGTTGGTGTCGCGCCAGAGCGGCAGCAGCGCCTGTGCCAGGCAGTGCAGGTTCCAGAAGGCGATCTGTGGTTGCTGGCTGTAGGCGTAGCGGCCCTGCTGGTCTGAGTGGTTGCAGATGTGATTGGCGTCGAATGCGTCGAGGAATCCAAATGGGCCGTAGTCGATCGTCAGGCCCAGGATCGACATGTTGTCGGTGTTCATCACCCCGTGGCAGAAGCCCACTGCTTGCCAGTGGGCGACCATGTCGGCCGTTAGCAGGGACACTTCGCGCAGCAGGGCCTGGTACGGATTCGCGGCGTCCCGGCAGGCTGGGTAGAAGTTGTCGATGACGAAATCGGCCAGTTGACGGAGCGATGCATGGTCTTCACGCGCGGCAAAGTGCTCGAAATGCCCGAAACGGATAAAGCTTGGTGCCAGCCGCGTCACCACAGCAGAGGTCTCGATGGTTTCGCGACGTACCGGCGCGTCGGAGCCGATGATCGACAACGCCCGAGTGGTCGGCACGCCCAGCGCATACATGGCCTCGGAGCACAGGTATTCGCGAATCGAGGAACGCAGGACCGCGCGGCCGTCTGCCATACGAGAGTAGGGGGTGAGTCCCCCCCCCTTCAGTTGGATCTCCCACGGGCCGCCCGGCGTTTGCGCTTCGGCCAGCCGGATCGCGCGGCCATCGCCAAGCTGCCCGGCCCAGACGCCGAACTGGTGGCCGGAGTAAACGGTGGCCAGCGGGTCCGCCCAGTCCGGTACCGCGTTGCCGACAAAGCTGTCGATGAAGGCCGGGTCCTTGACCGCATCCTGCAGGTCCGTCTCGTTCCAGCCCAGCAGCGCCGCAGCGGCTGGCGCGACACTGACAAGGTAGGGCGAAGGCAGTGGCGTCGGGGTGAGTCGCGTGAAGAAGCGCTCGCCGAGCGCGGCAATGCCGGGGCGCGTGCCAAAGGGTACGTTGAAGGAGGTCGGGGGCAAGACGTCAGTGGGTTCGTTGGGCATCAGGGGCAGCCAAAAATGGCATGGCTCCGCATCGGTCAGACCGCTCAATGATGGCGCTGCCGAATGCCCAGTATGAGTGCACATGCATCGAATGCATGGTGCTAGGGGAAAACGACATATTGAGACACATCTGGCCTCGCAGTATTGTACTTGCACCGGTTTCCCCCTGTAGCCCAAGGGTCTCCGCTGTATCGCAGACCACGCAAATAGCGATGCAAATAGCGGACATCAATCCTATGCATGACAGGGGCCGGAGCGCTGCCATCGAGCGCGGCGCTCGCGCGATCCTTCACACATAAGTGTCACCGGTTTCTGTTTTCGCGGAGTATGGGAGCAATCGGCCAAAAATTAGCACGATTGTTCGTTTTTCAGACAGATCATTCAAGACTGGAGACAGTTTCATGGCTTTGATGGGACAAATGATGAGCGCACCGTTGCTCATTTCCTCCATCATCCGGCACGCTGCGCGCTACTACGGCAGCACCGAAATCGTCTCGCGACGAACCGAAGGCGACCTGCATCGCTACACCTACCGCGATTGCGAACTGCGCGCGCGCAAGCTGGCACAGGCGCTCGGCGCGCTGGGCGTGCAGCAGGGCGAACGCGTTGGCACGCTGGCCTGGAACGGCTATCGCCACCTCGAGATTTACTACGGCGTGTCCGGCATGGGCGCTGTCTGTCATACGATCAACCCGCGCCTGTTCCCGGAACAGATCGCCTACATCGTCAATCATGCCGACGACCAGTACGTGTTCTTCGACAGCACGTTCCTGCCGCTGGTAGAGGGCGTGGCGCCGCATTGCCCGAACGTGAAGGGCTGGGTGATGATGTCCGACCGCGCCCACATGCCGGCCGAGTCGAAGGTCGACCTGATCTGCTACGAAGACCTGATCGACGCCCAGGACGGCAACTACGAGTGGCCGCAGTTCGACGAGAACCAGGCGTCCAGCCTTTGCTACACGTCCGGTACCACGGGCAACCCGAAGGGCGCGCTGTACTCGCATCGCTCGACGGTGTTGCACTCGTACGCCTCGGCACTGCCCGATGCGCTCGGATGCTCGGCGCGCGACGTGATTTTGCCGGTCGTGCCGATGTTCCACGTCAACGCCTGGGGCCTGCCGTACTCGGTGCCGCTGGTCGGCGCGAAGCTGGTGTTGCCCGGGCCGAAGCTTGACGGTGCTTCGCTGTTCGAACTGTTCGAGCAGGAGGGCGTGACCTTCTCCGCCGGCGTGCCGACGGTCTGGCTGGGCCTGCTGCAATACGTCCAGGCGAACAAGCTGCAGTTCTCGACGTTCCGCCGCACCGTGATTGGCGGATCGGCTGCGCCGCCCGCAATGATCCGCGCGCTCGAGGCGCTGGACGTGGAAGTCATCCACGCATGGGGCATGACCGAGATGTCGCCGCTGGGCACGTCTTGCAAGCTGCTGGCGCGCCATTTGGACCTGCCTGAGGAGGCGCGTCACAAGATCGTGGAGAAGCAGGGCCGCGTGATCTATGGCGTCGACATGAAGATCGTCGACGGTGACGGCAAGGAACTGCCGTGGGACGGCAAGGCCTTCGGCGACCTCTACGTGCGCGGCCCGTGGGTCATCGACCATTACTTCCGCAACGACAACAGCCCGCTCGTGGATGGCTGGTTCCCCACCGGGGACGTGGCCACGATCGACGAAGAGGGCTACATGCAGATCACGGACCGCAGCAAGGACGTGATCAAGTCTGGCGGCGAATGGATCTCGTCGATCGATGTCGAGAACGTCGCTGCCGCGCACCCGGCCGTGCACATGGCCGCCTGCATCTCCGCGTATCACCCGAAATGGGACGAGCGACCGCTGCTGGTGGTGGTCAAGCGCCCGAACATGGAGATCACGCGCGAGGAACTGCTCGGGTTCTTCGAGGGCAAGGTCGCCAAATGGTGGATTCCCGACGATGTGCTGTTCGTCAGCGAGATTCCGCTCACGGCTACCGGCAAGATGCAGAAGCTCAAGCTGCGGGAGCAGCTCAAAGACTACAAGCTGCCCACCGCCTGAGGCCGATCGAGGTCGACCGCAGCGGGATATTCATCTGATCAGGTAGCAGCAGGCATTTGCGCGGGCTCAGGGAAAGGGGTCCGCGCGCCGGTGACCGGCCACGCGAGGAGGGTGTGGCCGGCCACTCATCGCCAATGACAACAAGTGAAGGAGACAGGTATGACCAAGTTGCGTCCGCTGGTAACCGGGGTGGCGGCAGTTGTGGCACTGGGTTCCGCGCTGGTATCGGGAGTGGCTGCAGCCGATACGGTGAAGATCGCGTTTATCGATCCGCTTTCGGGTTTGATGGCCCCCGTGGGCCAGAACCAGCTCAAGAGCTGGCAGTACGTGGCCGACGTGGCCAACCAGAAGAACTGGGCGGGCGCGCACAAGTTCGAGGTGGTGGGGTTTGACAACAAGCTGTCGCCGCAGGAAAGCCTGACCATCCTCAAGCAGGCCGTGGACCAGAACATCCGCTATATCGTCCAGGGCAACGGCTCGGCCGTGGGTCTGGCGCTGGAAGATGCGGTGGCCAAGCACAACGAGCGCAATCCGGGCAAGGAAATCGTCTACCTGAACTACGCCGCGGTGGACCCGGACATGACCAACAGCAAGTGCAATTACTGGCATTTCCGGCTCGACGCGAACTCCGACATGAAGATGGAGGCGCTGACGACGTACCTGGCCAAGGACCCGAACGTCAAGAAGGTCTACCTGATCAACCAGAACTACTCGTTCGGCCACCAGGTGGCGCGCGCGGCAAAGGAATACCTGAAGCGCAAGCGTCCTGACATCCAGATCGTCGGCGAGGATCTGCACCCGCTGGCGCAGGTCAAGGACTTCGCGCCGTATGCGGCCAAGATCAAGGCGTCTGGTGCCGATACAGTGATCACCGGCAACTGGGGTAGCGACCTCGCGCTGCTGATCAAGGCGGGCAAGGATGCCGGCCTGCCGGTCAATTACTACACGTACTACGCGGCCACCACCGGGGTGCCGACGGCGATGGGTGCCTCCGGCGCCGAGCACGTCAAGTACGTCGGCTACTACAACCCGAACAATCCCACCTTCAAGGGTGGCGACATCGTCGAAGGCTTCAAGAAGAAGTACAACGACGACTTCTATGTGATGGCGGCTTACTCGGGCATTGCCTTCCTTGCCAAGGCCATGAAGGACACTGGTTCCACGGACCCGGTCAAGGTGGCCAAGGCGATGGAGGGCGCGAAGGTCGAGAGCATGAATGGGACGGTGGAAATGCGTAACACCGACCATCAGGCCCAGCAGCCGCTGGTGGTGGCCACCTGGACCAAGGTCAACGGCAAGGACATCAAGTTTGACCAGGAAAACACCGGCTATGGCTGGAAGACCAACGCGCAGCTTGACCAGTTCGTGGCCGCGCAGCCGACTTCCTGCCAGATGAAGCGGCCGAACTAAGTCGGGAAGACAAAGAGAAGGAAGGGCAGATCAGGGTTCCCGTTCGCGCGGGAACCCTGGACAATGCGGATTTTGTCGGGCCATGCTCCGGTGCCGAGGAGTTGCCGTGGAATTTTTTGTCATCTCGCTGTTGAACGGTGTCAGCTATGGGCTGTTGCTGTTCATGCTGTCATCGGGGCTGACGCTGATCTTCAGCATGATGGGTGTGCTGAACTTCGCGCATGCAAGTTTCTACATGCTGGGCGCGTACTTTGCCTACACCATTGCCACCAAGGTTGGCTTCTGGCCCGCGCTGATCTTTGCGCCGTTGCTGGTGGCTGGTGCTGGGGCACTGGTGGAGCGCTTCGGCCTGCGTACCGTTCATAAGTTCGGCCACGTCGCCGAACTGCTGTTCACCTTCGGGCTGGCCTATCTGATTGAGGAAGGGGTCAAGCTTGTCTGGGGCCTGGCCGCCGTGCCGTACCGGATTCCCGAGGTACTGGATGGCCCGCTCTTCACCGTCTTCACTTCGTCGTTCCCGAAGTACCGTGCGTTCATGATGCTCGTGTCACTGGGGATGCTGGTGGCGATCTACCTGGTGCTCACACGTACCCGCATCGGCCTGGTGATCCAGGCGGCGCTGACCCATCCCGAGATGGTCGAGGCCCTTGGTCACAACGTGCCGCGTGTCTTCATGATGGTCTTCGGCGGCGGTGCCGCGCTGGCCGGCCTGGCTGGGGTCATCGGCGGCAATGCGTTCGTGACCGAGCCGTCGATGGCAGCCGCGGTCGGGTCGATCGTGTTTGTCGTGGCCGTGGTTGGCGGCATGGGGTCACTCGTGGGGGCTTTCATCGCTTCGCTCCTGATCGGGGTGCTGCAGACCTTCGCCGTGACGATCGACGCCTCGATGGCGGGGCTGCTCGGCAGCCTTGGCATGACAGTCACCGATGCCACGCCGCTCAGTTCGCTCTGGAGACTCACGGTCGCCCAGGTGGCGCCGGTGCTGCCTTACGTGCTGATGGTGGTGATGCTGATCTTCCGCCCGCGCGGGCTAATGGGTACCCGGGAGAGCTGAGCGATGGAGTCGACGACGATGCAACAATCCTCCGATCCGGTGGTCACGGGGCGGACCATGCGCTACCGCCCGATGAACCTGTTGCGCTGGCTGATCTGGGGCGTGACCGTGGTGCTGATGCTGGTGATGCCATTGATCTTCAGCGGCGGCTTCGCGGTGACACTGCTGTCGCAGATGGGCATCATGATCATCTTCGCGCTCTCGTACAACATGCTGCTTGGGCAGACGGGCATGTTGTCGTTCGGGCACGCCGTGTATTCCGGGCTTGGCGCGTTTATCGCGGTGCACGTGCTGAACATGATCGGCGCGGGCAAGGTCTGGCTGCCGGTGTCGATGCTGCCGCTGGTGGGTGGGCTGGCCGGGGCGTTCTTCGGCGTGATCTTCGGCTACGTGACGACGAAGAAGTCGGGTACCACGTTTGCCATGATCACGATGGGGATTGGCGAGATGGTCTTTGCCAGTTCGCTGATGTTCCCGGACTTCTTCGGTGGCGAGGGCGGCATCTCGACCAACCGGGTGGTCGGCGAGCCGTTCCTCGGCATCACGTATGGCCACGGCCGTCAGGTCTATTACCTGATCGCCGCATGGTGCCTGCTGTCGATGGTGGCGATGTATGCGTGGACCCATACGCCGCTGGGACGTATCGCCAACGCCGTGCGCGATAACCCCGAGCGTGTGGAGTTCATCGGCTACAACACGCAACGGGTGCGCTATCTGGTGCTGATCCTGTCCGCGTTCTTCGCCGGCATCGCAGGCGCGCTGTCAGCGATCAACTTCGAGATTGTCTCGGCGGAGAACGTCAGCGCCGTGCGCTCGGGCGGCGTGCTGCTTGCGGCGTTTATCGGCGGGGCGGGAGTGTTCTTTGGCCCGGTGATTGGCGCCATCGTGTTCACGCTGTTCGCCGTGGCTCTGTCCGATCTGACCAAGGCATGGCTGCTCTACCTTGGCCTGTTCTTCGTGATGATGGTGATGTTCGTGCCAGGCGGCATCGCCAGCCTGCTAATGATGCAGATGCCGCTGGTGGCAAAGAAGCAGTTCGGCCGGATGCTGCCGTACTACGGGCGGGCTGCAGTGGCCGGTGCGGTGCTGCTGGCAGCGCTGATCCTGACGGTCGAGATGGTGTACAAGGTGCAGGTCGATAGCGCCAATGGCACGGAAATGTCGCTGGTGGGCATCAACTTCGATGCCGGCACGTTCGCGCCATGGATTGTTGCTGCGGCGCTGTGGGCGCTGGGGTATGCGGCGTGGCGCTGGGCGGCGGGGCAGGTTCGCGCGCAGCTCGATGCGATTCAGACGCAAACCGGGGGACACGCATGATGACGCCCGCACTTGAGCTTTCCGACGTCCGCAAGCGATTCGGCCAGACCGAGATTATCCGGGGCGTCACCCTTTCCATTGGCAAAGGTGAGCGCCACGCGCTGATCGGGCCGAACGGGGCGGGCAAGTCCACCACGTTCAACCTGATCTCCGGTCGATTCGCGCCGACGTCGGGCAGCGTGAAGCTGAACGGGCAAAGCATCGCCGGACTGCGGCCGTTCGAGATCAACCGGATGGGGCTCTCGCGCAGCTTCCAGATCACGAACATCTTTCATCGGCTGTCCGTGTTCGAGAACCTGCGTTGCGCGGTGCTCTGGTCGCTCGGCTATAAGTATTCGTTCTGGCACCGCCTGTCCGAACTGCGCGACGCGCGCGAGCGGGCCGAGGAAGTGCTCGAACTGATCGGCATGGAGCATCGGCGCAATACGCAGGCCGGCTTGTTGACCTATGCGGAGCAGCGCGCGCTGGAAATCGGCATCACGATCGCCGGCGGGGCCGAGGTCATCCTGCTCGACGAGCCGACGGCTGGCATGAGCCGCTCCGAGTCTGACCATGCCGTGGAACTGATCCGGAAGGTTACCGTCGGCAAGACGCTGGTGATGGTGGAGCACGACATGAGCGTCGTGTTTGGCCTGGCCGACAGGATCTCCGTGCTGGTCTATGGCGAGGTCATCGCCACCGATACACCCGAGGCGATTCGGAGCAATCGCAAGGTCAAGGAGGCTTATCTGGGTACCACGCTGGATGAACCGGCCACCGAGGGAGCGCACGGATGAGCACGCGGATGCTGGAAGTCACCGGGTTGCACGCCTACTACGGCAAGAGCCATATCCTCCACGGCGTGGATGCGCATGTGGACCAGGGCGAAATCGTCGCACTGCTCGGCCGCAACGGTGTGGGGCGATCGACCATGGCCAAGGCGATACTCGGCATGGTGAAGGCGGAGGGCTCGGTCAAGTTCCGGGGCGAGGAAATGCTCGGGCGCCGCACGTTCGAGATCGCGCATGCGGGGATCGGCTACGTGCCGGAGAATCGCGACATCTTCCCGACGCTGACCGTGCGGCAGAACCTGACCCTCGGCGAGAAGCGTAATCCCCGCCAGGCCAAGCCACGCTGGTCCGTCGCGGACATGTATCAGATGTTCCCAAGGCTCAAGGAGCGGGAGAATACGCCGGCCGGCGTGCTGTCGGGCGGCGAACAGCAGATGCTGACGCTATGCCGCACGCTGATGGGCGACCCGGACCTGGTCCTGATCGACGAGCCCACCGAGGGTCTGGCGCCAATGATCGTCACGCTGGTGGGAGATTTCCTGAAGACGCTCAAGGAGCGCGGTATCTCGGTGCTGCTGATCGAGCAGAAGCTGGCGATCGCGCTCGACATTTCACAGCGCGTCTATGTGATGGGCCACGGCCATATCGTCTTCGAGGGGACCCCCGTTGAACTGAAGGCGAATGCGCAGATACGGAAGGAGTGGCTGGAGGTGTAGGTGCTGGGCCGGGATTCAGATCCCAGGCCAGAGACATATCGGCGCCGCATCTCGATGGCCGGCCCCCGGCTGTTGTTCAATCCTCTGCTGTAGATTCAAAGCGCCTTTCTCACACGGGTGAGCAAGGCGCTTTGCCATGCGCGTCAGACTGCGCTGGCGTTCTCGTCCCCCCGAGCTGATCTGACGCCGCGCGATTGACCCTGCGCAACCGCAATCCACCCCGCCATCATTTTGAGACTCTGGCACTTGGCCCTCGTTGCCACGATGCCTAGGATTGCCCGTGTCGTCGACGCGCGTCGGCGTACGGGTTGCGTGCCTGGCACGCCATTCTCACACTTCAAGGTTCATATGGACGGGGTCATCGAGCTATTTGGCTGGTTTGTGTTCAACGTCGCGCTGCCGTTGGGCGCACCGTTAGCACTGCTGCCTTTGGCTCGCGTCCCGAGTTTCTTTCGCGCGCACCGCCGGGGCATCGTCTGGCACGCCATCAAAGGGGGTCAATTGCTTTGGGCCGTGATTCCGATGAGCGCCAGCGCCTGTCACCTGCTGGCCACCGCGCTCGAGGTACCCGGTGTATCGGATGCTCTTCGGCCGTACATCTGGTTCGTTATGGTGATCCACGTGGTGGTGATCGTCGCGGCATCCGTGCTTGTGCTGTTTGCCACCATGGATGCGCATCAGCGTGACGTTCTCGCGCATTCGCAAGCACAAAGGATCCCACGTTCCTGGATCTGGCTCACATGCATGAGCGGGGGTGTCCATTTTGTGGGCTACGTGGCCCTAGTCAGGCCGCACTTGCCCTTGTAGTTTCCAACTCGACAGGAGTAACTATGATTAGATTTCTCAGCAGGATGCATGAAGACAAGGTGTTCTTCACGAAGGTCATGGATCGCTTTCTCACCGTCCTGACACTGGTATCCGTAGGAACCATGGGTGGAGCGATGTATGAGCTGCTGAAGCGAAGCCAGTGAGTGATCTCGTTCCCCAGGCAAAAGCGCCCGCAATGCGGGCGCTAGCGCTTTCGGTGCCGTGACGCCAGCAAGCGTCGGCGATCAGTCCTTCTTTACCAGTTCAAACGGCATGTCTTCGTAGTCGATCATGCGCGTGCCGCGTACGATTCGGTAGCCGAGCCAGAGCGCCAGGAAGACTGGCACACCAATGTAGGTCGAGACGATCTCTTGCCAACGGCCGGGGATGTCAGTGAATGCCTGATAGTTCTGGCCGCCCACGATGACGAGACACAGGACGCCAGCGAAGATCGGGCCGAACGGATAGAGCGGAGAGCGGTAGGCGAGATCGCTGACCTTGTAGCCCTGATACAGCAGACCCTTGCGGAAACGATAGTGGCTGACGGCGATACCGAGCCACGCGAAGAAGCCGGTCATTGCCGAGGTGTTGAGCAGCCACAGGTACACGGCCTTGTCGCCGAACAGCGAACTGAAGAAGCACAGCGCGCCGATGCCCGTGGTCACCAGTAGCGCGTTGAATGGCACGCCGTTCCGGGTGAGCTTGGCCAGTGCCCTCGGGGCGCGCTGGCTGACCGCCAGGCCATAGAGAATCCGAGTCGAAACATACATGCTCGATGTCCCCGCCGAGAGCAGTGCGGTCAGCACCACGGCGTTCATCAGCGCCGCGGCGAAAGCCAGGCCGGCGTGCTGGAAGACAAGTGCAAACGGGCTGACGCCAACGTCGGTCACGTCATTGCGGAGCAAGTTCGGGTCGGTGTACGGAATCAGCACGCCAATGATCAGGATGGCGACGACGTAGAACAGCAGGATGCGCCAGAACGTCTGTCGGATCGCGCGCGGAATCGTGCGTCCGGGGTCAGCGGCTTCGCCGGCCGCCACGCCGACCGTCTCGGTTCCCTGAAATGAGAAGCCGGCGATCATCGCCACCGCGAAGAGCCCGGGGAGGCCACCGACGAATGGCGCTTCGCCGGTCGTGAAGTTGTGCCAGCCCGATTGTGGTCCACCCTTGAGGATGCCGAGGATCATCAGCACGCCCACGCATAGGAAAACCACGACGGTTACAACCTTGATCATGGCGAACCAGTACTCGGCCTCACCGAAGCCCTTCACCGAGAACGCATTGAGGGCGAACATCAGCGCCAGAAAGCCCGCGCTCCAGTAGATGCCCGGTACCTCCGGGAACCAATACTGCATGACCAACTGGGCGGCGGTCAGTTCGACGGCAATTGTCACGGCCAGGCTGAACCAGTAGTTCCAGCCAAGAGCGAAGCCAAAGCCCTCGTCGACGTAGAGGGCGCTGTAGGTCACGAATGATCCTGCCACGGGCATGTGCACCGCGAGCTCGCCAAGGCTGGTCATCAGGCAGTACACCATCAGGCCGATCAGGCAGTACGCCAGCAGTGCGCCGCCGGGGCCGGACTGTGCGATGGACGCGCCCGAGGCGACAAACAATCCGGTGCCGATGGCGCCACCCAGGGCGATCATCGTCAGGTGGCGCGCCTTGAGCTTGCGGTGCAGGTCGTCGTGCTCGACGACCGGGTGTTGATGAGGGTGTGGATGGGACATCAGGGTCGCTGGATCGTCGGAGGGGCCTGGTTGGACTAGGTCTTGTGGACCGGCCGCATCACCCCGGAAAAACGAAAGGCGCGAGTCTACCGTGCCTTTTTCGATGGATTCGAGGCGTGTATCAAATAAAGTAGTGCAGGGTGTCGAAATCGTCTCGGAAGTGGCGTGGCAGGCATAGGAATGGGGCGTCTCTACGGGTTCCCCCTGAGGGATTTGGGCCGCGCGCAGGATCACCATGAACGCCGGATAAAGCCGGCATGAAGGCCGCGCATAACGCGGTTTGCGCGGTCGAAAAATGAAATTGAACGACCGTGCTATTTTGTGTATGCTTGATCCGCTTTCGAGCCAGATGGCTTGTGTGGCAAGGGATTGCGGGGCATAACACGATCAACCCGCGGTCCTGGCAGTACCCCTTCATTCGAGAATTCGAATCCCGAGACAATATCCAGACACCAAAGGAACGCGTATGACAGCGCAGTATCAGGTTCAGGACGGCGTAGCCGTCATCACACTCGACAATCCCCCCGTCAACGGCCTCGGTCATAGCACCCGCCTTGGCATCGTCGAAGGCTTGACCCGTGCGCTGGATGACGCGGCCGTCAAGGCAGTGGTCATTACCGGCGCCGGCAAGGCTTTCTCGGGCGGCGCCGACATCCGCGAGTTCAACACGCCCAAGGCCACGCAGGAGCCGACGCTGCACTCGGTGATCCGCGCGCTGGAAGCCTCGACCAAGCCGATCGTGGCGGCAATTCACTCGGTCGCCATGGGTGGCGGCCTGGAACTGGCGCTGGGCTGCAACTATCGCGTGGCCGCCAAGGGCGCCCAGATCGCGCTGCCGGAAGTCAAGCTCGGCCTGCTGCCGGGCGCTGGTGGCACGCAACGCCTGCCGCGCCTGATCGGCCTGGAGCACGCGCTGAACATGATCGTGTCCGGCACCGCGATTCCGTCGGAGAAGTTCGCCGGTTCGAAGCTGTTCGACGAGATCGTCGATGGCGACGTGCTGCCTGCCGCGGTCAAGTTCGCCCAGAGCGTGGCTGCCGCGCCGGGACCGTACCCGAAGGTGCGCGACCTGAAGGTGCGCCACGAGAACGCCGAAGGCTTCCTGGCCTTCGCCCGCAATACCGTGGCTGCCGTGGCCAAGAATTTCCCGGCCCCGCTGAAGTGCGTGGATGCCGTGGCGGCTTCGCTGAAGCCGTTCGAGGCTGGCCTGAAGGACGAGCGTGATGGCTTCATGTACCTCGTCGGCACGCCGGAATCGCGCGCGCTGCGTCACGCGTTCTTTGGCGAGCGCGCCGCCAGCAAGATCCCCGATGTGCCCGAAGGTACCCCGGTACGCAAGATCGAGCGCGTTGCCGTGATCGGCGCCGGCACGATGGGTGGCGGCATCACGATGAACTTCCTGAACGCCGGCATCCCCGTGACGATGCTGGAAATGAAGCAGGAAGCGCTGGAGCGCGGCGTGGCCACGATCCGCCGCAACTACGAGAACAGCGCCAAGAAGGGCAAGCTGACGCAGGAGAAGGTTGAGCAGCGCATGGGCCTGCTGACCACCACGATGTCCTATGACGACATCAAGAACGCCGACCTCGTGATCGAGGCCGTGTTCGAAGAAATGGGCGTCAAGGAAACCGTCTTCAAGAAGCTGGACGAAGTGATGAAGGACGGCGCGATCCTGGCCTCCAATACCTCCACGCTGGACGTCAACAAGATTGCCTCGTTCACGCGTCGTCCGCAGGACGTGGTCGGCATGCACTTCTTCAGCCCGGCCAACGTGATGAAGCTGCTGGAAGTGGTGCGCGGCGAGAAGACCGGCAAGGACGTGCTGGCCACCGTCATGCAGATCGGCAAGAAGATCAAGAAGACGGCCGTGGTATCGGGCGTCTGCGACGGCTTCATCGGCAATCGCATGATCGAGCAGTACAGCCGCCAGGCCGGCTACCTGCTGGACGAAGGCGCGCTGCCCGAGCAAGTGGACAAGGCCATCGAGAAGTTCGGTTTCGCGATGGGCCCGTTCCGCATGGGCGATCTGGCTGGCAACGACATCGGCTGGGCGATCCGCAAGCGCCGCGCCGTGGACAAGCCGGACATCCAGTACTCGAAGACCGCCGACAAGCTCTGCGAGATGGGCCGCTTCGGTCAGAAGACCGGCGCAGGCTGGTACGACTACAAGGCTGGTGATCGCAAGCCGTACCCGAACAAGCAGGTCAACGACATGATCGTCGAGCACTCGAAGGAGCTCGGCATCACGCGCCGCAAGATCTCGGACGAGGAAATCGTTGAACGTCTGGTGTTTGCACTGGTGAACGAAGGCGCCAAGATCCTGGAGGAAGGCATTGCCTCGAAGGCGTCGGACATCGACATGGTCTACCTGACCGGCTACGGCTTCCCGCTGTTCCGTGGTGGCCCGATGCTGTACGCGGACCAGGTCGGCCTGTACAACGTGGCCCAGTCCATGAAGCGCTATGCCAAGGGTTACCACGGCGAAGCGTGGGTGGTGGCACCGCTGCTGCAGAAGCTGGCAGACGAGGGCAAGGGCTTCAACGGCTGATCGCGACCGCGTGAACGCAAAGGGATAACGCGAATCATGGCCTACGGCGCGCAGGATTGCCTGCTGGTGATCGACGTGCAGAACGACTTCATGCCGGGGGGCGCGCTGGCCGTGCCGCGCGGCGATGAAGTCGTGCCGGTCATCACCGGGTTGGCGCCGGCATTCGAGCACGTGGTGCTGACGCAGGACTGGCATCCCGCCGGTCATGTGTCCTTCGCCACGAGCCATGTCGGTACCGCGCCGTTCCAGACCATGATGTTGCCGTATGGCGAGCAAGTGCTGTGGCCCGATCACTGCGTGCAGGGCACGCCTGGCGCCGCGCTACATGCGGACCTGCGCATCCCGCACGCGCGGATGGTGATCCGCAAGGGTCACCACGCCAACGTGGACAGCTACAGCGCGCTCATGGAGGCGGACCGCACGACGAAGACCGGACTGGCTGGCTATCTGCGCGAGCAGGGCGTTCGCCGGGTGGTCTGCGTCGGGTTGGCAACGGATTACTGCGTGGCCTGGACCGCGCTCGACGCGCGTGCAGCGGGCTTCGAGGCGGTGGTCGTGGAAGATGCCTGCCGCGCGATCGATCTGAACGGATCGCTCGACCAGGCATGGCGAGAACTGGCTGCGGCCGGTGTTCGTCGCACGACTACCGACGCACTGCGGTCTGGTGCCGGTATGCACAATCCCTGGCTCCCTGAGTCCTGAAGCGTCACGCAACGAAAGCCGAATACACCGAATATTTCTCGCAAGTTTGCAAGAGACACCAAGATACCGAGGAGCAACACATGAACGAGGCAGTCATCGTATCCACCGCCCGCACCGGGCTGGCCAAGAGCTGGAAGGGCGCTTTCAACATGACCCACGGCGCGACCCTGGGCGGTCATGCCGTTCAGCACGCCATCGCCCGCGCGAAGATCGAAGCCGGTGAAGTGGAAGACGTGCTGATGGGTTGTGCCAACCCCGAAGGCGCCACCGGCGCCAACATCGCGCGCCAGATCGCCCTGCGCGCTGGTTGCCCGGTGACCGTGCCGGGTGCCACCGTGAACCGTTTCTGCTCGTCCGGCCTGCAGACCATCGCCATGGCCGCGCAGCGTGTGATCGCCGATGAGGGCGACATCTTCGTCGCTGGCGGCGTGGAGTCGATCTCGTGCGTTCAGCAGGACATGAACCGCCACATGATTCAGGAAAGCTGGCTGAACAAGAACAAGCCGGAAATCTACTGGAGCATGCTGCAGACCGCCGAGAACGTGGCCAAGCGCTACAACATCGGCAAGGATCGCCAGGACGAGTACGGCGTGCAGAGCCAACTGCGTGCCGCCGCTGCCCTGGAAGCCGGCAAGTTCAAGGACGAAATCGTGCCGATGACGGTGCTGGCAGGCGTGGCCGACAAGGCCACCGGCCAGCTGATGACGAAGGAAGTCACGATCGACGCCGACGAAGGTATCCGTGCCGACACCACGCTGGAAGCCGTGTCGAAGATCCGCACGGCCATGCCGGGTGGCGTGATCACCGCCGGCAATGCCTCGCAGTTCTCGGATGGCGCCTCGGCAGCCGTCGTGATGAACGCACGCGTGGCCGCCGCCAAGGGTCTGCAGCCGCTGGGCGTCTTCCGCGGTTTTGCCGTGGCGGGTTGCGAGCCTGACGAGATGGGTATCGGCCCGGTGTTCGCGGTGCCGAAGCTGCTGAAGAAGGCTGGCCTGAAGGTTGACGACATCGGTCTGTGGGAACTGAACGAAGCGTTCGCCGTGCAGGTGCTGTACTGCGCCGACAAGCTGGGCATCCCGATGGATCGCCTGAACGTCAACGGCGGCGCGATCGCCGTGGGTCACCCGTACGGTGTGTCGGGCGCGCGTCTGGTCGGCCATGCGCTGATCGAAGGCAAGCGCCGTGGCGTCAAGTACGTCGTGGTGACGATGTGCATCGGCGGCGGTCAGGGTGCCGCCGGCCTGTTCGAAGTGCTGTAAGGCATCTCGGGCACACACTGTGTTCCCCCTCTCTCATGCAATGGGAGAGGGGCGGGGGAGCGAGCTTTCCGGTTCAGGCGGCAATCTGTCGCAAGCCGCGCCGCAGCGCCTGCTCCCCCAACCCCTCTGCCGCTTGGCGGGAGAGGGGCGCTTTTCCCTCACCGCATACTGAAGGCCAAGCCGCCTTTCGTTTCAGCCCGGAGCTTCCTATTCCATGTCGCTGATTCTTTCCCGTCGTGACCTCAACTTCGTTCTGTACGAATGGCTCAAGGCCGAGGAACTGACACAGATTCCCCGATTTTCCGATCACTCGCGTGAGACGTTCGACGCCGCGCTGGATACGTGCGAGAAAATCGCCACCGATCTGTTCGCCCCGCACAACAAGAAAAGCGATGCCCAGGAGCCGCATTTCGATGGCGAGACGGTCACGATCATCCCCGAAGTCAAGACCGCGCTGAAGGCCTTCTGCGAAGCGGGCCTGATGGCCGCCGGCCAGGACTATGAGTACGGCGGCATGCAGTTGCCCGTCACGCTGGAGAAAGCCGCGTTCGCCTACTTCAAGGCCGCCAACGTTGGCACGAGTTCGTACCCGTTCCTGACGATCGGTAACTCGAACCTGCTGCTCACGCACGGCACGCCGGCACAGATCGATACGTTCGTGCGTCCCGAACTGGAAGGTCGCTTCTTTGGCACGATGTGCCTGTCGGAACCGCAGGCGGGCTCGTCGCTCTCGGACATCACCACCCGCGCCGACTACGAAGGCGAGTCGCCGTTGGGCCAGCAGTATCGGCTGCGCGGCAACAAGATGTGGATCTCGGCGGGCGAGCATGAGCTCTCGGACAATATCGTCCACCTCGTGCTGGCCAAGATCCCCGGCCCGGATGGCAAGCTGATCCCCGGTGTGAAGGGCATCTCGCTGTTCATCGTGCCGAAGTACCTCGTCAACGAGGATGGCTCGCTGGGCGAGCACAACGACGTCGTGCTGGCTGGCCTGAACCACAAGATGGGCTACCGTGGCACCACCAACTGTCTGCTGAACTTCGGCGAGGGCATGAAGTACCGCCCGAATGGCAAGGCGGGTGCGATCGGTTATCTGGTCGGCGAAGCGCACAAGGGCCTGGCCTGCATGTTCCACATGATGAACGAGGCGCGCATTGGCGTCGGCCTCGGCGCGGTGGCACTTGGCTATACCGGTTACCTCCACGCGCTGGACTACGCGCGCAATCGTCCGCAGGGCCGCCCGGTGGGCCCGCAGGGCAAGGATCCGGCGAGCCCGCAGGTCAAGCTGATCGAACATGCCGACGTCCGTCGGATGTTGCTGGCGCAAAAGAGCTACGTCGAAGGCGGTCTGGCGCTGAACCTGTACTGCGCGCGGCTGGTCGACGACGAGCACGCGGCCAAGGCGGCCGGCGAGGCCGAGCGGCAACGCGAGCTGTCGCTGCTGCTGGATATCCTCACGCCGATCGCCAAGAGCTGGCCGTCGCAGTGGTGCCTGGAAGCCAATAGCCTGGCCATCCAGGTGCATGGTGGCTACGGCTACACACGTGAGTACAACGTCGAGCAGTTCTATCGCGACAACCGCCTCAATCCGATTCACGAAGGCACGCACGGTATCCAGGGTCTGGACCTGCTGGGCCGCAAGGTGGTGATGCAGGACGGCGCCGCGTTCCAGTTGCTCGGCAAGCGCGTGCAGGACACTTGCCAGCGGGCGCAGGCCACGGGTGACAAGACGCTGGGCGAGCAGGCCCGCGCGCTTGGCGCTGCCACCGCGCGCCTGGCCGAGGTCACGCGCACGCTGTGGGCGGCCGGAGATTCGAATGTCACGCTGGCCAACGCGTCGGTATATCTGGAGGCATTCGGCCATGTAGTCATGGCGTGGATCTGGCTTGAGCAGGTGCTGGTAGTGCAGGCCGCGCTGTCGAACGCCAAGGGCGAGGATGCCGATTTCTATCGTGGCAAGCTGGCAGCGGCGGCGTTCTTCTTCAACTTCGAGTTGCCGAAGGTGTACCCGCAACTCGACCTGCTTGCATCGCTCGATCGTACGACGCTCGACATGCAGGACGCCTGGTTCTGAACGCAAGCCACTAAAAGACGATTCTGGCGTCTAGCCAGTGCCGCTTCGCTTCATTTGTGTAGCGGCGAAGAAGGATAAACGGGAGACAACATGAGGACCATCCAGCAATTGTTCGACCTCAAGGGCCGTACAGCGCTGATTACTGGCGGATCGCGCGGCCTGGGGCTGCAGATTGCCGAAGCACTTGGTGAACAGGGCGCCCGCGTGGTGCTGTCGGCCCGCAAGGCCGATGAACTGCAGGCCGCGCAGGAACACCTGAAGTCGCGTGGTATTGCGGCGGAATGGATCGCCGCAGATGGCTCGCGCGATGCCGAAATTGCCCGGCTGGCCGACGAGGCGCTGGCGAAGCTCGGACACGTCGATATCCTCGTCAACAACGCGGGGGCCACCTGGGGCGCGCCGGCCGAGGATCATCCGGTCGAGGCCTGGGACAAGGTGATGAACCTGAACATCCGTGGCCTGTTCCTGCTGACGCAGCGGATTGGCAAGCTGTCAATGATTCCGCGTCGCAGTGGCCGGATCATCAACGTCGCGTCGATCGCGGGCCTGGCCGGGAACCCGCCGGGTTCGATGGAGACCATTGCCTACAACACGTCGAAGGGCGCCGTGGTCAACTTCACGCGCACGCTGGCGGGCGAGTGGGGCGAGCACAACATCACCGTCAACGCGCTGGCTCCGGGCTTCTTCCCGTCGAAGATGACGCAGGGGTCGCTGGACCGCATGGGCGTGGACAAAATGTGCGAAGGCGTTCCGCTGCATCGTCTGGGCGATGACGACGATCTGAAGGGCGCGGCACTGCTGTTTGCCTCGGATGCCGGCAAGCACATCACCGGCCAGATCCTGGCGGTAGATGGGGGCGTCAGCGCAGTCTGATCACGCGCGGCAGCTTCCCTTTCTAGCACGCGGGAAAGGGAAGCAGACAAAGAGCATAATTGCGCAATCTGTTTTTCACTGCCCCCAAGGATATGACGCAACGCCAACTCACCATCCCATTCCTCGCTGATCTCGGCGTGCTCTGCAATTTCATGGAGAACGGCCGCAGCGAGATCGAACTCGACCTGCAGAAGCGCCACCAGAACAGCTGGGACATGGCCCACGGTGGTGTGACCATGACCCTGCTCGACGTGGCCATGGCCATCGCCGGACGTTCGTTGGATGCCGAAGGCCGTGGCGTGGTCACGATCGAAATGAAGACGAGCTTCATGGCCCCCGGGCGCGGCAAGGTGTTCGCGCGCGGCCTGGCCGTGCATCGCACCTCGACCATGGTGTTCTGCGAGGGCGAGATTGTCGACGCGGAAGGCAAGATCGTCGCCAAGGCATCCGGGACGTTCAAGTACATCAAGCGCGTGCCACCCAAGCGGGAATCCGGCGCGGCCGATTCGGGCGCGGACGGCTGATCCCGTCGCGCCAGCGCAATACCTCTCTAACCTCAAACGAGCGAAGGAACCGATCATGTCGAAGCAAACGTACAAGCGCATCGTCCTGGCTTCGCGCCCGGAAGCAGCGGTCACCCCCGACAATTTCCGCATCGAGGAATTGCCGGTCCCCGAACTGGCCGACGGCCAGGTGCTGGTGCGCAATCATTTCCTGTCGCTCGATCCGTACATGCGCGGGCGCATGAGCGATAGCAAGTCGTATGCCGATCCGCAGCCGCTCAATGAAGTGATGATTGGCGGTACCGTCGGCGAAGTCATCGCCAGCAAGAATCCCAAGTGGAACGTCGGTGACAAGGTCATCGGCATGTTCGGCTGGCAGGAGCTTGGCGTGAGCGACGGCAGCATGATGCAGAAGGTCGACACCACGCACATTCCGCTGTCCGCCTATCTGGGTTCGGTGGGGATGCCGGGCGTGACGGCCTGGTATGGCCTGAACAAGATCATCGCGCCGAAGGCCGGCGAGACGGTTGTCGTCAGCGCCGCGTCTGGCGCGGTGGGTAGCGTGGTGGGGCAGCTTGCCAAGCTGGCCGGCTGCTACGTGGTAGGCGTGGCCGGCGGCAAGGAAAAGTGCGACTACGTGGTCAATGAGCTTGGCTTCGATGCCTGCGTGGACTACAAGGCTGCCAAGGACGCGAAGGAACTGTACGCGATGGTCAAGGCGGTCACGCCGAAGGGTATCGACGGCTACTTCGAGAACGTCGGTGGAGACATCCTCGACGTCGTGCTGGCCCGCCTGAACCCGTTCGCGCGCATCGCGGTTTGCGGTCTGATCGCTGGCTACGACGGCCAGGACATGCCGATTCGCAATCCGCGCGCGATTCTGGTGGCGCGCGCGAAGATCGAGGGCTTTATCGTGTCCGAGCATATGGAACTCTGGCCGCAGGCACTGCGGGAACTGGGTACCCACGTCGCGCAGGGCAAGATCAAGTTCCGCGAGAGCATTGCGGAAGGTCTGGCCAGCGCACCCGAGGCATTCATCGGGCTGCTCAAGGGCAAGAACTTCGGCAAGCAGCTCGTGAAGCTGGCATAAGGCCGCCTTCGACGCAGTACACCCCCGCAAATAGACAAATAGACAAAGAAAGCACAGGAGACAACCATGAATGCCCCGCAAGCCAAGGATGAGATCGGCGCCGGTCTCTCGGAAGAGGTCAAGGCCCGTTATCGCAACCTGCCGCGCCCGCCCCAGTTCGCCACGCCGGCCGAGGAGCGCCTGCATCGCAAGCAGCGGCTGGCGGCAGCATTCCGGTTGTTCTCCAAGTTCGGTTTCGACGAAGGCGTGGCCGGCCATATCACCGCGCGCGATCCTGAGTTTGGCGATACCTTTTGGGTCAATCCGTTCGGCGTGCATTTCAGCCAGGTCAAGGTGTCGAACCTGATCCGCTGCGACCACCACGGTAACGTGGTGGAGGGCGACTATCCGGTCAACGCCGCCGCATTCGCGATCCACTCGCGCGTGCACCAGACCCGCTCGGATGCCGTGGCCGCCGCGCACTCGCACAGTACCTTTGGCCGTGCGTGGTCGACGCTCGGGCGCAAGCTCGATCCGCTGACTCAGGACGTCTGCGCCTTCTACAACGACCATGCGCTGTATGACGATTTCGGTGGTGTGGTGGTGGAACTCGACGAAGGTCAGCGTATTGCCAACGCGCTGGGCGACAACAAGGCAGCGATCCTCCAAAACCACGGCCTTTTGACCGTTGGCAAGACCGTCGACGAAGCCGCGTGGTGGTTCATCACGATGGAGCGGTCGTGCCAGGTGCAGTTGCTGGCGGAGGCCGCGGCTGCGCGTACCGGTGACGTGCCGAAGGCGATCAGCGACGCCGCCGCCCGTCAGGCGTACTCGATCGTGGGTACGTCGCAGGCTGGGTGGTTCCAGTTCCAGCCGCTCTACGCGCGCATCGTGAAGGAGCAGCCGGACCTGCTCGACTGATTCCAACGGGAGGCGCGGATGCCCGACATCATTCTTCATCAGTTCGCCACGTCGCCTTTCTCGGAAAAGATCCGCCTGCTGCTCGGCGCGAAGGATCTGTCCTGGTGCGCAGTGGAGATTCCGCCGATCCTGCCAAAGCCAGATCTGGTCGCGCTGACCGGCGGGTACCGGCGCACGCCGGTCATGCAGATCGGCGCCGACATCTATTGCGATACGGCGCTGATCTGTGAGGTACTGGACCGGATGGCGCCGATGCCGCCGCTGTATCCGTCCGACCAGGCGGCGGCGTCCCGCGTCATGGCTGCCTGGTTCGACAGCGCGTTGTTCACGGCATCGGTCACCTACACCATGCAGCCTGCTGGCGTGCAGGCCATGCTCGCGCATCTGACGCAGGACCAGATCCAGGCGTTCGTTGCTGATCGCAAGGCCATGCGTGGCGATACCAATGCGCTACGGATGCCCCTGCCTGAAGCCGGCGCGATGCTGCACGAGACCTTCGGACGCCTGCAGGAACAGTTCGCGGCCGGCGTGCTCCATGTGGCTGGCCCGACGCTGTCAGTGGCAGATTTCTCGCTGTACCACAACATCTGGTTCATCCGCCGCGCCACGGCGCTGGCCGCGATCCTCGATGCCTATCCGCTGGTCAAGGAGTGGTATGCGCGCATGCAGGCCCACGGACACGGCAAGGTGCGCGTGATACCGGCCGAGGATGCGCTGGCCGATGCACTTCACCATGATCCGTTGGCGCATGACACGACGATCCAGCCAGACAGCGGATTCGCCGCCGGTGATGCGGTGACCGTCACGCCAACCGACTACGCGAAGGACCCGGTGGCCGGGGTGCTCATGACGCTTACCGCCGATGTGGTCACGCTCCGTAGGCAAGACCCGCGCGCGGGCGCTGTCAACGTGCACTTCCCGCGGCAGCATTACCAGGTACAAGCGGCATAGCCCATCCAGACTAGAACTACGAACACTACGAACGACAAGTAGAGGGAGACGTTTCATGAAGCAGTTCGAGAGCAAGGTGGCAGTGATTACCGGCGGTGCTTCAGGATTCGGCAAGGAATTCGCGCGAATCGGTGCGTCGCTGGGCATGAAGCTGGTACTGGCGGACGTCCAGGAGGACTCGCTGGACAGCACAGTGGCCGAATTCAAGTCACAGGGCGCCCAGGTGATCGGGTTGCGCACGGACGTGTCGAAGGCCGAGGAAGTCCAGGCGCTGGCCGATGCCGCGATGACGGCGTTCGGCGAGGTCAACCTGCTGTTCAACAACGCCGGTGTGGGCGCGGGCGGCCTGATCTGGGAAAACACGCAGAAAGACTGGGACTGGGTGCTCGGCGTGAACCTCTACGGTGTGGTCAATGGCGTGCGGATCTTCACGCCGCTGATGCTGGAGGCGGCCCGCAAGGACCCGGGGTATCAGGGGCATATCGTCAATACCGCGTCGATGGCGGGTCTGCTGAATCCGCCGGCCATGGGCGTGTACAACGTCTCCAAGCATGCGGTGGTCGCGTTGTCCGAAACGCTCTACCAGGATCTGAGCCTGGTCACTGACCAGGTGCATTGCTCGGTGCTGTGCCCGTTCTACGTGCCCACCGGCATCAGCCAGTCGCAGCGTAACCGGCCAGCCAATATGGCCAACGATCAGCCACCCACGCGCTCGCAGCTGGTGTCGCAGGCGCTGTCCGACAAGGCGGTCAGCTCGGGCAAGGTCAGCGCGGCCGACGTGGCGCAGATGACGTTCGATGCGATCCGCGAGGACGGCTTCTATATCTACTCCCACCCGCAATCGCTGGATTCCGTCCAGCGGCGCATGGAGGAGATCGTCAACCAGCGCAATCCGGGCGATCCGTTCGGTGACAAGAGCGAAGTGCGGGCGGGCCTGATCGCCGCGCTGCGCGGCTGAGCTGGCCAGGAACTTGCGAACGCGAACACGAACAGGACGAACCGGACAAACGATATGGCCGAGACCGCCAGGGAGACCATGATGACTGCACCCGCCGTGATCCACCACCGGCAGTTTGCGAACCTGCCCAACGGCACGCGCTTGCATTACGCGAGTGCGGGCGAGCAGGGCAGGCCGCTGATCCTGTTCGTGCACGGTTTTCCGGAGTTCTGGTACGAGTGGGAAAACCAGCTCGCAGAGTTCGGCCAGACGCATTTTGCGGTGGCGCCGGACCTGCGCGGGTTCAATCTGTCCAGCAAGCCGGCCGATGTGGCAGCGTACAAGCCCAAGCATCTGGTCGAGGATCTGGTGCAGTTCATCCGCGTGCTGGGCTATGAGCGATGCGTCATCGTCGCGCATGACTGGGGCGGCGCGCTCTGCTGGAACCTGGCGGCGCAGTTCCCGGAAGTGGTCGAGCGGCTCGTGATCATCAACTCGCCGCATCCCTACGTGTTCGCGCGGGCGTTGGCGAGTGACCCGGCACAGCAGCAGGCCTCGGCCTATATGAACTGGCTGCGCAAGCCAGGATCGGAACAGGCCATGGCCGCCAATGACTTCGCATTGCTGGAAAAGATGCTGACTGGCGATGCTTCCACTGTGCCGGCCTGGTTCGTGGGCGAGACTCGCGCGAAATATCACGCGGCATGGTCGCAACCGGGCGATGGCGGCTCGCATTCGCTGACGGGCGGTGTCAATTACTACCGGGCATCGCCGATGCACCCGCCCTTGCCGGGAGAACCGGCGCCCGACATCTCGCGCCTCGATCCATCCGCGTACATCGTGCGGGTGCCCACGCTGGTTATCTGGGGCGAGAGCGACCGGGCGCTGCCGAAATCGCTGGTCGACGGGCTGGAGGAATTCGTGCCGGATATGCGGCTCGAGCGCATTCCGGAGGGCACGCACTGGATCATCCACGAACAGCCGGAGCGCGTGAATCTGCTGATTCGCAGTGCGTTGCCCTAGTCCCGTAGCCTCCCGGTCTTGTCGCCGGGCTTAGCTCAAGCGCTCCCGATAGAGCCGATAGTTCTCGTCATCGAAGCAGACGAAGGTGACCTGCTCGATGGACGGGGACTTCGGCAGTGCCTCGCGCACTGCGGCAATGGCGATGTCCACGGCCCGCTCACGCGGGAAGCCATAAATGCCGGTGCTGATGTTCGGAAATGCCACCGTGCGCAGATTGTGCTCGCCCGCCAGACGGATGCTGTTGCGGTAGGCGCTCGCCAGCTGCGTCTCCTCTTCCTTGCTGCCACCATGCCAGACCGGCCCCACGGCGTGGATGACATAGGGTGCAGGCAGCAGGCCTCCGGTAGTGATCACGGCTTCCCCGGTCGGGCAGCCGCCTTGCGCATCCCGGATCGCGCGGCACGCGTCCATGATGGCCGGGCCGCCCGCGCCATGAATCGCGCCATCGACGCCACCACCGCCCAGCAGGCCGCTATTGGCCGCGTTGACGATGGCATCCACTTCCATCCGGGTAATATCGCCGTGCACGACCTGCAAGTGTTCCCCTGTCATGGTGTCTCCTGGTCTCCGGGTTGGGGCGGCCATGACATGGCGCCCATTCTCAAGCATACGCCGCGAAATGGCGTTTCGCTGTGTGGCCGATCATCGCGCAAAAGGTGTGTCTGTGCGAGGATAAACGCATGGAATCGTAATGCTGCTCTACGGAATCACTGGCATGATATGGAAATCGAACGACCGTTCAGAAATAGAACACCAGTACATGCCCGCGCAGCCGTTGGATCCTCAGGTCGCCCAGTTGCTCGACCTGATCGCGCGAGCAAAGCGGCCGGCCATCCATACGATGGACCCGGTTGACGCCAAGATCGCGTACGAGAAGAGCGCGCCGATTCTGGACCTGTCGCCCGCGCCAGTGCACGGCGTGGAGGATCTTCAGGTGACCGCGCGCGACGGCCATGCCATTCCGGTGCGGCTTTACGCACCGCGCGAGGCAAGCTGGGCCGATCCGCTGCCGCTTCTGGTGTATTTCCATGGCGGTGGCTTCACGGTGGGCAGCGTCAACTCCCATGATTCGCTGTGCCGGATGTTCTGCAATGGTGCGGAGTGCCTGGTGCTGTCGGTCGATTACCGGCTGGGCCCGGAGTGGAAATTTCCGGTGGCGGCCAACGATGCCTTCGATGTTCTGCACTGGGTGTTCGAGGAAGCCGCGCGCATTGGCGCTGACGCCACGCGCATCGCGCTGGGTGGCGACAGTGCTGGCGGAACGCTGGCGGCGGCTTGCGCAGTGGAAGCCAGGGACCACGGATTGGCGCCGGTGCTGCAGATGCTGATCTACCCGGGCACCTGCGCGCGGCAGGATACGCCATCGCACCGAGCGCTGGCCGAGGGTTATCTGCTGACCGCAGAGATGATCCAGTGGTTCTTTTCGCAGTATCTGGACGTCGACGCCAGCCGTGACGACTGGCGGTTTGCTCCGCTGGACGGGGGCGGCGAAGGTGCCGACGTGAGGGACTGCTGCCCGGCCTGGATTGCGGTGGCCGGCTACGATCCGCTCCATGACGAGGGCGTGGCCTATGCCGCGAAGCTGGAAGCAGCGGGGGTGGTGGCCAGCCTGACCGACTACCCAACCATGATTCACGATTTTTTCAAGCTCGGACGTTTTATCGGCGCGGTGGCAGGCGCCCATGCGGATGCCACGGCCGCCCTGCGAAGGGCGTTCGGGATATAGGGCCCCGGCCTCGCGCCATTGGGCTCTTTCGAGTATCTGACCCGTTCATAGAAAAACGGGCGGGAAGCCCCGATTCACGATTCAAACCAAGTCGCAATCGCGCATTCTTGTAGCAGAAGGAGACTCAACACATGCAACGCCGCCAATTTATCGCTCGCGCCAGCCTGCTCGCCGCCACGGTCGCGGCCAGTTTTGCCGCCATGCCGGCACACGCCCAGGCGGACAAGTTCCCGCAACGTCCGATCCGCCTGGTCGTTGGCTATACCGCTGGCGGCTCGACGGACATCCCGTTCCGTGTGCTGGCCGAGAATGCATCGAAGATCCTGGGCCAGCCCGTGATCGTCGAGAACAAGCCCGGTGCCGGTGGCGTGCTGCCCGCGCAGATGATGCAGTCGACCCAGCCTGATGGCTACACGCTGGCCCAGGTGTCCATGCCGGTGTTCCGTCTGCCGTACACCACCAAGATCAACTGGGATCCGGTCAAGGACCTGACCTATGTGATCAACCTGGCGGGCTACTCGTTCGGCCTGGTCGTGCCAGCCGATTCGCCGATCAAGACGATGCAGGACTACATCGCCTACGCCAAGGCCAATCCGGGGAAGCTGACCTATGGCTCGCCGGGCACGATGACCACGCTGCATCTGACGATGGAAGACCTGGCCATGCGCCAGGGTGTGCAGTTCTCGCATATTCCGTACAAGGGCAACTCGGAATCGATGCAGGCGCTGCTGGGCGGCCACGTGATGTCGGTGGCGGATACCCCGGCCTGGGCCCAGTACGTGGAATCCGGCAAGCTGCGCCTGCTGTCCACCTGGGGCGAGAAGCGCTCGCCGCGCTTCCCGAACGTGCCGACGCTGAAGGAACTGGGCATGGGCATCGTCCAGGCTTCGCCGTTTGGTCTGGTCGTCCCCAAGGGCACGGACCCGGCGATCGTGAAGAAGCTGCATGATGCGTTCAAGAAGGCCATGGAGATGCCGAACTACCGCGAATCGCTGGCCAAGTTCGACATGGAGCCGAACTACATGAGCAGCAGCCAGTATCAGGCGTTTGCCGCCGATACGGTCAAGCGCGAACGCGCGATCATCGAGAAACTGGGCCTGGGCAAGGGTCAGTAAGGTACGTAGAACGCGGGCGTCCCACGGGGCGCCCGTTTTTTCATCTGGAGCTTCGCCCCCCATGGCCAAAGAGGATTTTCATCTCAGCATGCCACTGCGCGTGCGCTGGGCCGAGGTCGATCCGCAATCGATCGTCTTCAATGCCCACTATCTGACTTACTGCGATATCTGTTCGACCGAGTACTGGCGCGCGATTGGCGTGCGCTATCCGGAGGACTTGCTGCGCGCCCACGGCGTGGACATCTTTGTGGTCAAGTCCACGCTGGAGTACCACGCATCGGCACGGTTTGACGAGATGCTCGATATTCGCGGCCGCATGGCGCGGCTGGGCCGGTCGAGCATGGTGTTCCGCGTGGAAATGTATCGCGGCGACGAGCACCTGATCACCGGGGAGGTGGTCTACGTCTGCGCCGATCCGCAGACGCAGAAATCGGCGCCGATCCCGGCATCGGTGCGGGAGCGGATCGAAGCGTGGGAGATTGTGAAGCCTGCTGCGTGAGGTGGGATGATGTTTGATGTGCTTGCGCTCTCCCGCGCGCGGCAGAGCGCAAGCCTGTCAATCCTGTCAACCGCGACCTCACCGGATCAGAGCTTGACCGCCGCATCCTCCGCATAAGCCCGAATCACGTCGTCAAAGCTCGCGTCGCTCTCGAATCCCAGTTCGCGCGCGCGCGCCACATCCCACGCCGCCGGCCATGTGCCGACGATCTTCTCGATGCGCTCTTCGCGTTCCCACGTCACGCGATCGGCCACCGCGTCACCGGCCACGCGCTGCAGCGCTTCCACCATCTGCGCCGCCGTGACCGACAGCCCCGGCAGATTCACCACCCGGCGATTGCCGAAGCGCGCGCCATCGAGTTCGATGCCGTTGACCAGCGCCTGGATCGCGCCGCGTGGCGAGAGCAGCCACAGCGGCGTTTCCGGTGCCACAGGGCAATTTGCCGCCACGCCTGACAATGGTTCGCGGATGATGCCGCTGGCGAACGACGACGCCGCGGCATTCGGCTTGCCGGGCCGCACGCTGATCGTCGGCAGCCGCAGCACGCGGCCATCGACAAAGCCGCG
Source organism: Cupriavidus sp. HMR-1 (assembly GCF_000319775.1). Lineage (NCBI taxonomy): Bacteria > Pseudomonadati > Pseudomonadota > Betaproteobacteria > Burkholderiales > Burkholderiaceae > Cupriavidus > Cupriavidus sp. HMR-1. The sequence goes on along the minus strand of NZ_ANKP01000233.1, from coordinate 11,939 downwards.
TCGGCTGTAGTCGGACAGCAGCAATTCGCCGATAGCCTTCTGCATGCCGTACGACGATTGCGGATTCAGCGCGGTGTCGTCCTGCACCACCGGAGGCAACTTGCCGCCATAGACGGCGACCGAGCTGGTGAACACCACGCGCGGTACATGCGCCAACTGGCGGCACGTTTCCAGCAGCGCGCGCGAGGCGTCAAGGTTCACGCGCATTCCCAGGTCGAAATCGGCCTCGGCCTGACCGCTGACTACCGCGGCCAGATGGAAGATTGCGCCGGTATCACGGTCGATGGCTTGCGCCAGCACGGCGGGATCGGACAGGTCGCCCGTCACCACACGCACGCGGGCATCGTCGATCTGCGGCGCCACCACGTCGAGCAGTGTGAGCCGGTCGATCGTGACGGCCTTGCCATCCAGGTTCAGCGTGCCGCGTTTGAGCAGCAGACGGGCCAGTTGCAGGCCCAGGAAGCCGGCGCCGCCGGTAATCAGTACGTTCATGGTTGCGGAGTGTTCGTCATTGGCGTGGTCGGTACGGAGCGGAAACGGCCGTGACAGGCCCGAATCAGCGCTTCAGCCAGGGCTTGATCCAGCCCAGACCTTCCGAAGTGCCGCCACGCGGGCGGTATTCGCAGCCGATCCAGCCCGTGTATCCGAGCCGGTCGATGACGTCGAAGAGGTACGGGTAGTTCAGTTCGCCGATATCGGGTTCGTGGCGTTCGGGCACGCCGGCGATCTGGATATGGCCAATCCCCGCGAAGTCGCGTTCGAGCTTCTTCGCGATATCGCCCTCGACGATCTGGCAGTGATAGCAGTCGAACTGGACCTTGAGATTGGCCGCGCCCACCTGGTGGCAGATGGTCTGGCCATCGTCCTGACGGTTCAGGAAATAGCCCGGCATGTCGCGGGTGTTGATCGGCTCGATCAGCACCGTGATGCCGTGCGACGCGGCCGAGGCAGCGGCATAGGCCAGGTTCTCGAGATAGACGGCGCGGCAGCGGGCGTGGTCGGCGTCGGCCGGCACGATGCCTGCCATCACGTGCACGCGGTCGTTGCCGAGCACGGCAGCGTATTCGAGGGCCTTCGCGAACGCCGTGCGGAACTCGGTCTCGCGGGCGGGCAGGGCGGCGATGCCACGCTCGCCGGCGCCCCAGTCACCGGGCGGCGCGTTGAACAGGGCCTGGATCAGGCCGTGGTCGTCGAGCCGCTTGCGGATCTCGGCGGCCGGATGGTCGTACGGGAACAGGTATTCCACGGCCTGGAACCCGTCCTTTGCCGCAGCGGCAAAGCGGTCCAGAAAGTCGTGCTCCGTGTACATCATCGAAAGGTTCGCGGCGAAGCGCGGCATGTCAGGTCTCCTTGAACTTCAGATTCGATATCAGCGGTTGACGAGCTTCGCCGGGGTCAGCCAGACCAGCAGGGCGCCCACGACCAGGATCGCCGACAGCACGTACATCGGCAATTGCGTGCTTTGCGTCATGTCCTTGAGCGCGCCGACCATATACGGCGATACGAAGCCTGCCAGATTGCCCACAGAGTTCACCACGGCGATACCCGAGGCGGCGGCGATGCCGCTCAGGAACGCGGTCGGCAGCGACCAGAACAGCGGGGCGCATGTCAGCACGCCGGCGGCGGCCAGCGACAGCGCTGCAATGGCCACGGTCGTATTGTGGGTGAACGACGCCGCAATCGCAAAGCCCGTGGCGCCCATCAGTACCGGCACGATCAGGTGCCAGCGGCGCTCACGGCGCGCGTCGGCGCTGTGGCCCAGGATGTTCATGACGACGATGGCGCAGAGGAACGGGATGGCCGACAGCAGGCCGATGTTGAAGTTGCCTGTCACGCCGCTGGCCTTGACCAGCGTCGGCATCCAGAACGTCAGCGCGTACTGGCCGGTCACGAAGCAGAAGTAGATCAGGCACATCCACCACACACGGCTGTCGCTGAACACGGCGCCCAGCGAATGCAAGTTGCGCTGGCCGCCTGTGGCGGCAGCGGCCGACGCGGCGCGCTCGTCGTCCTCGATGTTGCGCTTGAGCACGTGCTTTTCATCGGGGCTGAGCCACGGGGCGCGGTCGATGCCATCGCGCAGCACGAAAATCGTCGCGATGCCGATCGCGAAGGCTGGCAGGGCCTCGATGAAGAACATCCATTGCCAGCCGGTCCAGCCATGGGTGTTGTGGAACGCATCCATGATCCAGCCGGACAGCGGGTTGCCGAACATGCCGGCCACTGGAATGCCCGACATGAACAGCGCGATCATCTTGGCGCGGCGGTGCGAGGGATACCAGTACGTCAGGTACAGGATCACGCCCGGATAGAAGCCCGCTTCGGCCAAGCCCAGCAGGAAGCGCATGACGTAGAACTGCGTTGGCGTCTGCACGAACACGAACGCGGCAGAGATGATGCCCCAGGTGATCATGATCCGCGCGATCCAGATGCGCGCGCCGATGCGGTGCATCAGCAGGTTGCTGGGCACCTCGAACAGGAAGTAGCCGATGAAGAACAGGCCGGCGCCAAGGCCGAACACGGTTTCCGAGAACTGCAGGTCCTGCGCCATCTGCAACTTGGCAAAGCCGACGTTGACGCGGTCGAGATACGCGATCACGTAGCAGAGCATCAGGAACGGCATGATGCGCCAGAACACCTTGTTGTAGGCGCGTTTTTCGATGGTGCCGTCGGCGTCCAGGCGGGCGTCGGCAACAGGGGTCCCCACCGCGGGGTTGGAAGCGGTCATTGGAAGTCTCCACGTGTATGGAAAGTGCAGCCGGTTTGCTCCCACTCCCGTATGGCGGGAGAGGGGTTGGGAGAGGGCAGGGGCTTTGTTTTGCGGAGTTGCCCTGGGGATGCGCTGTCCCTCTCCCCGGCCCCTCTCCCACTGTGCGGGAGAGGGGGGAACAGGTTAGTCGTGTGTCACCACCTCACCTTGAACGCATCGCGCAGTTCCGTCAGCGCGGCCTCGTCCAGCGGGGCAGGTTTTTCGCCCAGCATCATCCAGAGCTTCGCCGTTTCTTCGAGCTCTTCGAGCGCATAGGCCGCGCGTGACACACTGTCTTCCCACACCACCGGCCCCAGCCGTGCCAGCAGGACACCGCGCACCTCATTGGCCAGTTGGGCCACGCGCGCGGCTACGACAGGGTCGCCAGGGCGGTGATACGGAATCAGGGGGATATGGCCAACCTTCATCACGTAGTACGGCGTGATCGGGGGCAGCACGTCGTCCGGATGCCAGACACCGGCCAGCGTCAGCGCCACCAGATGCGTGGAATGCGTATGCACCACGCCGTGCGCGTTCGGGTTGTTGTCGTAGACGCAACGATGCAGCGTCAACGTCTTCGACGGCTTGTCGCCCGACACCCAGCCGCCATCGGGCGACACCTTGGCGACCCTGGCCGGATCGAGCGTGCCCAGGCAGGCGTCAGTGGGCGTGATCAGCCAGCCATCGTCGAGCCGGGCGCTGATATTGCCTGCCGTGCCCACCGTGTAGCCACGCTGATACAGGCTGGCGCCGACGCGGCAGATCTCTTCGCGCAGTGCGCTTTCGTTGCTCATTGCGGTGCCCCCAGTGCTTGCAACGCTTCGTCGAAGAAGTTCTCGCCGCCGAAGTTGCCGGATTTCAGTGCCAGTCCCAGCGGCGCATCGTCCAGCGTGACCGTAGCCGGCACGCCTGGCGCGATCTGCGAACCGATGCGCAGCGACTGCACGCCCAGCGCCTGCACCACCGCACCGGAGGTTTCGCCGCCGGCCACCACGAAGCGCCGCGTGCCGCGTGCCTTGAGGCTGGCGGCGATGCTCGCCAGCGCGTGCTCGACCAACTCGCCCGCGCGTGCGACGCCGAGTTCGGCCTGCACGGCCTTGACTTCATCGGGTTGGGCGGTGGCATAGATCAGCACCGGTTCGCCGTGATTGCCCGCGAAGGCCAGTGCGTCATCCACGACCGTGTCTCCACGCGCCAGACGCAGCGGATCGATCCGCAGGGCGGGGCGCTTCTGCGCGATCCAGTGCGCCACCTGACCGTTCGTGGCACGCGACGCGCTGCCCGCCAGCACCACACCATGACCATGCACGGGCGGGACTTCCGCGGCGTCGGTGCGCGCAGGCAGCAGTCCGGCGCGACGGAAGTTCTCGGGCAGGCCCAGCGCGATGCCGGAGCCGCCCGTGATCAGCGGCAGCGCGGCGCAGCCTTCGCCCAGCGCGAACAGGTCGGCATCGGAAATGGCATCGGCGATCACCAGCTTCACGCCCTCGCCACGCAGCGCGTCAATGCGCGCGCGCACGGCGTTCGCGCCCTGGGCGACGGTGTCGTAGCGCAACAGACCGACCTTGGCCTGGCTCTGACCCTGCAACACCCGCACGAGGTTGGCGTCGGTCATCGGCGTAAGCGGATGGTGCTCCATGCCCGATTCGTTGAGCAGGGCGTCCGCCACGAACAGATGGCCGCGGAAAATCGTGCGGCCGTTTTCCGGAAAGGCCGGGCAGGCAATCGTGAAGTCGCTGCCCAGCGCGTCGAGCAGGGCTTCGGCCACGGGGCCGATATTGCCGGCGTCGGTGGAGTCGAACGTCGAGCAGTACTTGAACACGAACTGCCGGCAGCCTTGTTCGCGCAGCCAGCGCAGTGCGTCGAGCGATTGCGCCACCGCGTTGCTGGCCGGGATCGTGCGCGATTTCAGTGCCACGACGATGGCATCGGCTTCCACGGCGGATGCCGGCACGCCGATCGTCTGCACGGTCCGCATGCCATTGCGGACGAGCGTGTTGGCCAGATCCGTGGCGCCGGTGAAATCGTCGGCAATACAGCCGAGCAGAGGACAATTCATCGTCTGACTCCTTTGCCTTGGGTTACCTGGCCTTCGGGCCGGGCAGGTCGATGCCCGGGAAGATCTTGATCACGGCCGAATCGTCTTCACCGCCATGCCCGGCGGTGGACGCCATCATGAACATCTGGTGCGCGGCGGCCGAGAGCGGCAGCGGGAATTTGCTGGTGCGCGCGGTATCGAGCACCATGCCCAAGTCCTTGACGAAAATGTCGACAGCGGACAGGGGGGTGTAGTCGCCCGCCAGGATGTGTGGCACGCGGTTCTCAAACATCCACGAGTTGCCGGCGCTATGCGTGATCACGTCGTAGAGCGCGTCGGGGTTCACGCCTTCGCGCAGGCCCAGGGCCATCGCTTCGGCTGCCGCGGCGATATGCACGCCCGCCAGCAACTGGTTGATGATCTTGACCTTCGATCCCGCGCCATGCGCGTCGCCCAGGCGATAGACTTTGCCAGCCATCGCGGCCAGCACGTCCTCGGCCACGGCGTAGGCCGCGGCGGGTCCGGAGGTCATCATCGTCATCTCGCCGCTGGCCGCGCGCGCTGCGCCACCCGACACGGGGGCATCGAGCATCAGCAGGCCACGCTCGCCCAGGCGCTTGCCGAGCGCTTCGGCAAATCCGGGCGGCACGGTGGCGCTGGCAATGACGAGCTTGCCTGCGGCCATTTTCGACACGGCGCCTTGTTCGCCGAACAGCACCGTTTCCGTCTGCGCGGCGTTGACGACGAGCGTGATCACCACGTCGCAACGCTCGCCGAGTTCGGCCGGGCTCCCGCAGGGTGTGCCACCGGCTTCCGCGAAGCGGCGCAGCACCTCGTCACGCAAATCAAAGGCATGAACGTTGAAGCCGGCGCGCAGCAGCGACTGCGCCACGCCGTAGCCCATCGCGCCCAAGCCGATGACGCCAATATTCCTGGACATGGATAACTCCTGAATGCGTGTTTGGTGCGTATTGGTGCGTTAGTGCGACGGGCCAGCCGGCTGGTGGCCAGCGGCGGAGTCATCCTCGCCCAACTGGGAGAGCCGGCGCGCCGCGTTGTACATGTGGTTCTGGGCCGCGTTGCGCGCGGCATCGGGGTCGCCGGCGCGGATGGCGGCGACGATGGCCTGGTGCTCCTCCCGTACCTGGCGCGAAAAATCCTCGCGCCGCGCTTCGTTGGTTCGCGTGACGCGGGTGGCGGTTTCCAGGTACTGGCTCAGGAATGCCAGTGTCTTGAGGAAATACGGATTGCCGGTGGCTTCGGCGATGGCGCGATGAAAGCCGACGTCGGCATCGACGCCATCGCCGCCAGCGGCCACTTCGGCGTCGATACGTGCCAGCGCGGCGTCGATATTGGCCATGGTCGCATCGGTACGGCGCCGGGCGGCCTGCGCGGCCACTTCGGCCTCGATCGAGCGTCGCAGTTCGACGATCTGCAGCACCGATTCGAGCGTGTCCACGTCGGTGTAGTCGATGCGTAGAGGGCGGATGCCGGCCTGCTCGGTCACGAACACGCCGCTGCCCTGGCGCGATTCCACGAGGCCTTCGTACTTGAGTCGCGCGATGGCCTCGCGGATCACGGTACGGCTCACGCCGAACTCCTCGGACAGCACAGCCTCGGTGGGCAGCTTGGCGCCGCGCGGAAACATGCCGTCCTCGATCTTCTCGAGCAGTTGTTCGGCAACGCTGTCGGTCAGCGCGCGGGCAGGAATCTTTTGGAACATCGTCATCACGTCATCTGGTAGTCAGGTCATCATACAAATTTCACGGAAGGATGGCAGGAGGGTAATCCCTATGGCGCTGCGTCATATGACCGGTAATCGCACAACGCAGCGCGGCGCCTTGATGCCGCCGGGCGTATCATTGCGCCTCATTTCAGGCTCTTCGAACTGCCCTTACCATGTCCGCATCCACGCCAACCGCCGCCCCCGTACTGGTCTGCCTCTGGGAAGAAGCCCGCGAGCGCGCCCGGGCAATCCGCTACGCCGTTTTCGTCGAGGAGCAGGGGGTGCCGGTAGAACTGGAGTGGGATGAGATGGATGCGCCAAGCTGGCATGCGCTGGCATTCGCCGTGGATGGCGTGCCGGTAGCCACTGGCCGCCTGCTGCCGGATGGCCACATTGGCCGCATGGCGGTACTCAAGTCCGCGCGTGGCACCGGCGTGGGCGCGAAGGTGCTCGACGCGCTGATGGCCAAGGCCACCGAACTGGGCTATCCCGAACTGATCCTCAACGCCCAGACCCATGCAGCGCCGTTCTACGCGAGGGTAGGTTTCGAGCAGGTGGGTGACGAGTTCGAGGAAGCCGGCATCCCGCACATCGAGATGCGCAAGCGGATCCGCTGATCCGCCTGAAGACAGTCAGCGCGGCGCGGGTACTGTGCCCGTGTCGCGTGCCAGATTGAGTCGTCCGCGATAGGAGACCTCACCGGTCTGGCCATCGGCATCGAAGCTGCGCTCGACGAAGTCGAAGCGGCCGTCATGCATCACGCGCAGCACGGTGCTGGCACGCGTGCCGTAGTTCGGCGAACGGATGAATGCCGACGACAGCAGCTTTTCCCATTCGGGTGTGACGCCCGTGCTCGGCAGTTCCCAGTCGGGCGCCTGCCGATCCTCCGCAAGCAACTGCAGGTACGACTCCACGTTCGATCCGATCTGGCCGCGATCGGCTGCCAGGACTTCGCACATCGCGCCCACGCGGCTGCGCACCTTGGGCCAGGGCGTGTCGAGTAACGCATTTGACAAGCCATACAGGCCCGGCTTGAGCCGCTGCGGCACGCGGGACTTCGAACGGTTGCTGTACCACCAGAGGTCATGCAGATCGCTGGCCAGCAGGTTGAAGCCGTTGTAGGCGCCGTGGGCTCCGGCCAGGTCGTGCAGATAGTCGGCCGGCGTCTGATCGCCGCGCAGGAAATGCGCCACCAGCTCGCCGCGTGAGCGGGCATCGGTACGCTTTTCCGAGGGCGCGCGATAGTTGGTCAGGGCGGCGAACCTTGCGCCGACCGGGGTGTCCTGCCCGTGCTGGGCACCGGCAATACCCATCCATGTGCCGGCGTCACCGATGACCTCAGCGAGGTCACGGCCGCCCAGCACTCCGGGGGCATCCCGCCACCAGTCCGCGGGCGCGGCGGGGCGGGCATAGAATTCGTCGCGGTTGGCGGCAACCACCAGGGGGTAGTCCGGGTGAGATTGCCAGGCAACCAGAATGAGACACATATTCCTTCCTTTACAGCTCGTTCGGCATCGCGCGAATCTCGTAAGGCGTGTGATTCGTGCGGTGGTGCGGGCGCGAAATCAGAGCACGTCGAGATCGACGAACCGCTCGCTCATCCGCTCGCCGCTGATCCACTGCGTCAGCCCGCTTTGCCGCCAGAGCCCATCGAGCGCGGCGTCGAATGCGGGAGGGACGTCGGCGTAACTCTCCATCCATGTCTGCAGACCGGCGCGAGTTTCCGGCCTGCGCATCAGCGTACCACCAACCCCGGTCGCCTCGGCGACCGTTTCCATCCAGCGATGCCAGTGCGGCAGGGCCTCTGCGGCCCGGTCGTCCGGCACCTTGAAGTAGACGTAGAGATGATCGCTCATGACGATGCTCCCGTGGCGGTCATCCGGCCGCTTCCGCCTCGTTTGGCAGTGGCACTTCGTACGGCAGCGCACCCGTGGATACGGCCGGTCCGCTTGCGGCGCCCAGATGCAGCGCGCCACTGGCAGCGTCGATCTTCAACTCGGCCAGTCCTTCCCAACCACCCTGGGGCGCCGGCGCGGCGTTGACCAGCATACCGCATGGCTGCTCCGGATCCTCGGGGCGGAAAATCTCCGCCGCCGCAGCCGGGACATCGCCCGTGCCACGCACGCGCCACATGCGGCGCTTGAGCGTGCCGCGATACTGGCTACGCGCGACGACCTCCTGGCCCGGATAGCAGCCCTTGCGGAAATTCACGCCGCCAATCAGTTCGAAGTTGATCATCTGCGGCACGAACTGCTCCTGCGTGGCCGCGGCGATGCGGGGGATGCCCGAGGCGACATCGAGCCAGTCCCAGAACGCGGGCGAGGCGACGGCCAGCGTAGCGCCGAGCGATTGCTGAAGGGCTTCGATGCGCGCGGCCGGAGCGACGATCTGCCAGCGCGGCTCGCCGTCGGCATCGGCCAGGCGAATGACGGTCACGTCGCCGTCGGATACCGTGGCCAGCGGTGCTTGGGGAGCAGGCAGGCCAGCCTGTTGTAGCGCGGCTTCCGCGCCAGCCCCGGCGATGCCAAGGATGCCGTGCGTGGCGGACAGGTCCGACAGCTTCGCCTTGGCCCGCAGCACGAACATGGTCAGGCGCTTCTGGATTGGCGGCTGGATGTCGGCGGAGAGTTGCAGCACGATGCCATCGGCGTCGCGCCACATCAGGAAGCTGGCTATCAGCCGGCCCTTGGGCGAGCAGTAGCCGGCCAGGCGGGCTGTGCTCGCAGTCAGGTCTTCAACAGCGTTGGTAAGCTGGCTGTGCAGGAAAGTGGCGGCATCGTCGCCAGCCACGCGGATCAGGCCAAGCCCGGCTGGCGCGGAGACGATACCAGCGGCGCGCAGGGATTTCAGGCTTTGGTCGAGGGACGGAAATTCGGTGGAGGACATGCAGACGGTCCTGAATGGCGTATGAATTAGGGGCGGCGCCGTGCGCGGCGCGTTCTCGTAACTTGCGGTGACACATCGGCCACAAGGCTCCCGGTATTATATGGGCCTGTCGCCATTCCGGCCGGCCGCTGCCATGATCCCGACCCGCCGGCGGGGACATCGCGCCCGGTCTTTGCTTGCTACTACATGAAACGTCTGTTCCTGCGCCTGGTCGGGGTTCTGGTGGTCTTCGCCATGGCCGCCGCCGGTGGCTTTGCCTGGTGGGCTCACCAGCCGCTCGGCCTGACCACATCCCCCATCGAAGTCGTCATCAAGCCGAATTCCGGCGTTCTCAGCGTGGGTCGGCAGATCCAGCGCGGTGGCGTGGGCATGGACCCGCGCCTGTTCCAGATACTGGTCCGCATCACCGGCCACGGCCCGGACCTCAAGGCCGGGGGCTACCAGTTCGAGACTGGCGCCACGCCGCTGGACGTGATCGGCAAACTGGCCCGGGGCGAGGTCACGCACTACGTTGTGACCGTCATCGAGGGTTGGGAATTCCGCAAGATGCGCGCGGTCGTGGATGCAAACCCCGCGCTGAAGCACGATACGCAGGGCATGTCCGACACCGATTTGATGCACGCGATCGGCGCGACCGAATCCGCGCCGGAAGGGCTGTTCTTTCCCGATACCTATCTGTTCGCGCGCGGCAGCAGCGATATCGAACTCTACAAGCACGCCTATCGCGCCATGCAGCGGCGCCTGAACGAGGCCTGGAACGCACGCGCGCCCGACCTGCCGTACAAGACGCCGTACGAGGCGCTGGTGATGGCATCCATCATCGAAAAGGAGACGGGGCAGGCGGCGGAGCGCCCGATGATCGCGGCTGTGTTCGTCAACCGTCTGCGCAAGAACATGATGCTGCAGACCGATCCGACTGTGATCTACGGCCTGGGTGAGCAATTCGACGGCAACCTGCGCAAGAGGGATCTGCTGACGGACACCCCGTACAATACGTACACCCGTACCGGTCTGCCGCCGACGCCGATTGCCTTGCCGAGTCTGGCGTCGCTGGCCGCGGCCACGACGCCGGCGCCATCGGACGCCTTGTATTTCGTGGCACGCGGCGACGGCAGCAGCCATTTCTCCAATTCACTACCCGAACACAATCGCGCGGTCGACAAGTACCAGCGCGGCAAACCATAAGGTCATGCGCGGAAAATTCATCACCTTCGAGGGCATCGATGGCGCGGGCAAGAGCACCCATATCGAGTGGGTGGCCGAGCGCCTGCGCGCGCGCGCAAATGTCGTCACTACCCGGGAGCCGGGAGGCACGCCGCTGGGCGAAGACCTGCGCCAGTTGCTGCTGCACCGGAAGATGCATCTCGAAACCGAGGCGCTGCTGATGTTCGCGGCGCGCCGCGAGCACATCGCCGAAGTCATCGAGCCCGCGCTGGCGCGCGGCGACTGGGTCATCTCGGATCGTTTCACCGATGCCACGTTTGCCTATCAGGGCGGTGGGCGTGGGCTGGCGCTCGATCGACTTGCCGCGCTCGAGCAATGGGTGCAGGGCGGTCTTCAGCCCGACCTGACGCTGCTGTTCGACGTTCCGCTGGAAACCGCGAGCGCGCGTCTGGCCGGGGCCCGTGAGCCCGACAAGTTCGAGGCCGAGTCCCGCGCTTTCTTCGAACGGACTCGCACTGAATATCTGCGCCGCGCGGCGGAAGCGCCACAGCGCTTTCGGGTTATCGACGCGACGCGTTCGATCGACGAGATTCGTGTGACGCTCGAGGAAATCCTCGCAACGCTTTGATTTCTAGTAGCTATATTCGTATTGTGATGTCAATACCGATGACTCCGACAATACATGAGATAGCTGCGCTAACTGATTGAACCTGAATGCTTTATCCCTGGCAACGAGATGACTGGCATCGGCTGACCGCGCTACGCGACCGGCTGCCGCACGCGCTGCTGCTTCACGGCCAGCAAGGCATCGGCAAGCGCGATCTGGCGCTGCACTTCGCGCAGGGCCTGCTTTGCGAAAGCGCGCTGCCCGATGGCCAGCCCTGCAATACCTGCAGCGCCTGCCACTGGTTTGGTCAGGGCAACCATCCCGATTTCACGGTGGTTCGACCCGAGGCATTGGAAGCCGGTGCCGGAGAGGCCGAAGGCGATGGCGAGAGCAGCAGCAAGAAGAAGGCGCCGAGCAAGATCATCCGCATGGAGCAGGTGCGGGCGCTGATCGAGGCGGTGGGCGTTGGCACGCACCGCGCGGGTTTGCGCGTGGTGGTGGTCTATCCGCTCGACGCGCTGCAGACTGAAGGCGCCAACGCGCTGCTCAAGACGCTCGAGGAGCCGCCGCCGTCCACGGTGTTCCTGCTGGTCACGGATCGTATCGACCGTGTGTTGCCGACGATCCTGTCCCGTTGCCGCCAGTTCTCGATGACGCGGCCGACCGGCGCGGATGCGCTTGATTGGCTGCGCGGGCAAGGGGTGGCCGATGTGGAGGCGCAACTGGCGCTGGCTGGAGGGGCGCCGCTGACCGCGCTGCACGCGGCCGA
>NZ_ANKP01000232.1:0-30179 GCF_000319775.1 Cupriavidus sp. HMR-1 | reverse complement strand
GGGGCGCCCTTAAAAGACCGCTTACTGTCTTTCTGGCCGCGGCCGCCTTTCTGGCCGGAATGATCGATGCCGTCGCTGGCGGCGGCGGGCTGGTGCAGGTACCGGCGCTGTTTTCCACCTACCCCAATATGTCGCCCGCCACGCTGATAGGCACCACCAAGGTGGCGTCGCTGGCGGGCACCGCCAACGCCGCGGCACGCTATGCGCGCAAGGTGCGGATCTACTGGGGCGCCACGGCCCCGGCAATGCTTGCCGCGTTCGTGATGGCGATGGCCGGCGCCTGGACCCTGACCAAGATTCCGGCCGAGCCGCTGCGCAAGGCATTGCCGCTGGTGTTGCTGGTGCTGCTGATCTACACCGTAGCCAAGAAGAACCTGGGCGCCGAGCATGCGCCAACCCTGACGGGGATGCGCGAGCGCGTGGCCGCCTTGCTCGCGGGCGCGGTGATCGGCTTCTATGACGGTGCCTTTGGTCCGGGCACCGGCAGCTTCCTGATGATCGTATTCGTACGGGTGTTTGGTTACGACTTTCTGCACGCATCGGCGTCGGCCAAGATCGTCAACCTGGCCACCAATCTCGCGGCGCTGCTGCTGCTGGCATCCAAGGGACATATCTGGTGGCAGCTCGGCCTGATCATGGCAGCGGCCAACGTTGCGGGCAGCCAGGTGGGCAGCAAGCTTGCGCTGCGCCATGGCAGCGGCTTCGTGCGCAAGGTGTTCATCGCCGTGGTGAGCGCGCTGATCCTGAAGACGGCCTACGACGCATTCCTGCGTTGAGCATGGTGGTCGGCGTGGGGCAATAGGGGGAGCAACAACCCTCGACTGTTGCGCTCGCGCGGCTGCGGGTTAATCCCGCTTTCGCTACAAGATCGCTGTGTTAGACTCAATTCGCATTCCCGACCGAGCGGTCGGGAAATGCAGCTGCGCAACCGGGGGTAAAAAGCGCAGGACGGGAAAAAACGGGGCGATCTTCGACGTTCCCGATAGTGACGCGGATGCCGGCGCTGCATCTGCCAGAGAGCCCGAACAACGGGCCGCAACAAAAAACTGGAGGCATCCGCCGGCCGGAAGCCGGCGGATGCCTTTTTCCGTTTTTGGAACCGAAGGAGACGCAATGACATTCAAGCGTGCCAGCTTGCTGGCTCTTGCCGCCGCCAGCCTGTTCGCCGGCGCAGCCAACGCCCAGGTGAAGGTTGGAGTCACGGTATCGGCCACGGGCCCTGCCGCATCGCTCGGCATTCCCGAGAAGAATACGTTCACGCTGCTGCCGAAGGAGATCGCGGGCAAGAAGATCGAGTACATCGTGCTCGACGACGCCACCGACACGACCACGGCGGTCAAGAACACGCGCAAGCTGATCAGCGAGGACAAGGTGGACGTGGTGGTGGGTTCCACCGTGACGCCGAACTCGCTGGCGATGGTGGACGTTGCCGCCGAGAGTGAAACGCCGATGATCTCGATGGCCGCGTCGGCGCGCATTATCGAACCGATGGATGCCAAGCGCGCGTGGATCTTCAAGACGCCGCAGAACGACTCGCACATGGCCACCGCCATCGCCGAGCATATGACCAACAACAACGTGAAGACGGTGGCGTTCATCGGCTTCGCGGATGCCTATGGCGATAGCTGGGGTCAGGAGTTCGCCAAGGTCGCCGAGATGCGCAAGATCAAGGTGGTCGCCAACGAACGGTTTGCGCGCACCGATAACTCTGTGACCGGGCAGGTGCTGAAGATGATGGGCGCCAATCCGGATGCGGTGCTGATCGCTGGTTCGGGTACGCCGGCCGCGCTGCCGGAGAAGGCGCTCAAGGAGCGCGGCTACAAGGGCAAGATCTACCAGACGCACGGTGTGGCCAACCCTGACTTCCTGCGCGTGTGCGGCAAGGACTGCGAAGGTACGTTCCTGCCTGCCGGCCCGCTGCTGGTGGCCGAGCAACTGCCTGACAGCAATCCAGTCAAGAAGCCGGCCCTGACGTACAAGACGGCTTACGAAAAGGCCTTTGGCGGTCAAGTGTCGACGTTCGGTGGCCATGCCTGGGACGCGGGCCTGCTGCTGCAGAACGCGATTCCTGAGGCGCTCAAGAAAGGTCAGCCCGGCACGAAGGAGTTCCGCAAGGCGCTGCGCGATGCGCTCGAGAAGACCACGAACCTGCCGGTGTCGCACGGCATCATCAACATGACCCCCACCGACCACCTCGGCATGGACCAGCGCGCGCGCGTGATGGTGCAGATCGTCGACGGCAAGTGGAAGCTGCAGAAGTAAGCGGGAGATAAGTCGCGCGGGGTAAGCGTGGTACGGAAGGGCGCATGGAGTTTGCCATGCGCCCTTTTTTTACCTCCGCATCCGGGCGACTACGTTTGACGGCAGTGGAGGCAGCAGCGGGAATCGCGTTGCCTTGCATCATCCATGACAACGAGTAGACACGAGTAGACAATGGACCTATCGATTGCGGCCATTCTGGCGCAGGACGGCATCACCTCCGGCGCGATCTACGCGCTGCTGGCACTGGCGCTGGTGCTGGTGTTCTCGGTGACGCGCGTCATCTTCATCCCCCAGGGCGAGTTTGTTGCATACGGCGCGCTGACGCTTGCAGCGATGCAGGCCGGCCACGCACCCAAGACGACGTGGCTGTTGCTCACGATGGGCGTGCTGACGTTTCTCTATGAGTGCGTGACCGTGATGCGCAGCCCCGAGTTGCGCAGTACCGCACCGCGGAGGCTGGCGATTCTCGCGGGCAAGTACCTGCTGTTTCCCGGTGCTGTGCATCTGGTGGTGCAGCAGTATGGTGGTCAACCCTTGCCGATGCTCGCGCAGATCGCGCTGACGTTGCTCATTGTGATTCCGCTTGGACCGATGTTGTACCGGCTCGCGTACCAGCCCTTGGCGGAGGCGAGCACGCTGGTGCTGCTGATCGTATCCGTTGGGGTGCATTTCGCATTGGTGGGCTTGGGGCTCGTGATGTTCGGCGCGGAAGGGTCGCGCACGACGGCGTTCTCCGATGCGCGCTTCGAAGTCGGCAGTCTCACCATATCGGGGCAAAGCCTCTGGGTCGTGGCGGTGTCGGCAGTGCTGATCGGCGCGCTCTGGTTCTACTTCGATCGCACGCTGCAGGGCAAGGCATTGCGTGCCACGGCGGTGAACCGGCTTGGCGCGCGTCTGGTCGGCATCGGTACCACGCAGGCGGGCCGCCTGTCGTTCACGCTGGCTGCGGCGATGGGTGCGCTGTGCGGCATCCTGATCGCGCCGCTGACGACGATCTACTACGAGTCCGGATTCCTGGTTGGTCTCAAGGGCTTCGTCGGAGCGATCGTCGGCGGTCTTGTCAGCTATCCGGTGGCCGCGCTTGGTGCGCTGCTGGTGGGGCTGCTTGAATCGTATTCGTCGTTCTGGGCCAGCGCGTTCAAGGAGGTGATCGTCTTCACGCTGATCCTTCCGGTGCTGTTGTGGCGCTCGCTCACGAGCCGGCATGTCGAGGAAGAGGAGTAAGCCATGACGATGCTCACCGACAAGCAGATGGAGAAGGACATGGGTTCGCGTGAAGCGCCGGCAGTTCGCGGCACGGGCGCATTGCGCAATCGTATTGCGACGCTGGCATTCGTCATCGTGCTGGCGTTGCTGCCGGTGCTGCCGACACCGGAGTTCTGGATCACGCTCGGCAACTACATTGGTCTGTACAGCATCGTGGCGATCGGGCTGGTGCTGCTGACGGGCGTTGGCGGCATGACGTCGTTCGGGCAGGCCGCGTTCGTCGGGCTCGGTGCGTACAGCACGGCATACCTGACCACACAGTTCGGGCTCTCGCCGTGGATCGGTCTGGTCGTGGGTCTGATCATCACGGTGCTGTGCGCCTATGTCATCGGATTGATCACGATGCGCATGTCCGGGCACTACCTGCCGCTGGCCACGATCGCGTGGGGACTGTCGCTGTTCTTCCTGTTCGGCAATCTCGATTTCCTTGGCAAGTACGATGGCCTGAACGGCATTCCCGTGCTGTCGCTGTTCGGCATCGAGTTGCAATCGGGCCGCTCGATGTTCTATCTGATCTGGGCGGTGGTGTTGCTCGCCGTGGTGGCGATGCATAACCTGCTGAACTCGCGCCCGGGCCGTGCCATTCGCGCACTGAAGGGCGGTGGCACGATGGCCGAGGCGATGGGCGTGAACACCGCTTGGATGAAGGTGGTGATCTTCGTCGTGGCGGCGATGCTGGCCTGTGTGTCGGGCTTCCTGTATGCGCATCTGCAACGCGCCGTGAATCCGACGCCGTTCGGTCTCAACTACGGCATCGAGTACCTGTTCATGGCCGTCGTCGGCGGTGTGGGTCATGTCTGGGGCGCGGTGCTGGGCGCAGGCGTGCTGACGATCCTCAAGGACGTGCTGCAAGGGCTGCTGCCGAAGCTGCTTGGCTCCGACGGCAACTTCGAGATCATCGTCTTCGGCGTGCTGCTCGTGCTGCTGCTGCAGCACGCGCGCGATGGCATCTGGCCGTTCGTGCGCAAGCTGATGCCGGCCGGGCCGCCGGTGCTGGCCCCTGATACTGCGCCGCCGTTGCCGGTGCGGCAGAAGCCAGAGACCGGCGAGCTGATTCTGGACGTGCGCGCGGTGCGCAAGCAGTTCGGCGGGCTCGTGGCGGTGAACGACGTGAGCTTCCAGGTGCGGGCTGGCGAGATCATCGGCCTGATCGGTCCGAATGGCGCGGGCAAGTCGACGACGTTCAACCTGGTGACCGGCGTGCTGCCGCTGACATCGGGCGAAGTGCGCTATCGGGGCGACGTGATCTCCGGTTTGCCGTCGCGCGAGATCGTCAAGCGCGGTGTGGGCCGGACCTTCCAGCACGTGCATTTGTTGCCGACGATGACGGTGCTCGAGAACGTTGCCATCGGCGCCCATCTGCGCGGCGATTTCCGTGCGCAGGGCGGTGTGTCGGCGGCGATCCTGCGCATGAACAAGATGGAGGAGCAGAAGCTGCTGTTCGAGGCGAAGCGCCAACTGGAGCGCGTTGGACTGGCCGACTGCATGTACCTCGAAGCTGGCAGCCTTGCGCTGGGTCAGCAACGCATCCTGGAGATCGCGCGCGCATTGTGTTGCGATCCCGCGCTGCTGCTGCTCGACGAGCCTGCGGCGGGGCTGCGCTACAAGGAGAAGCAGGCGCTGGCGGACCTGCTGCGCAAGCTGAAGGGCGAGGGCATGAGCGTGCTGCTTGTCGAGCATGACATGGACTTCGTGATGAACCTGACCGACCGGCTCGTGGTGATGGAATTCGGCACGCGCATCGCCGAAGGTGTGCCGGAGGAGGTGCAGAAGAATCCGGCAGTGCTGGAAGCCTATCTGGGCGGCATTGATTGAGGCTATGAGATGAGTCTGATTCTGGAAGTGAAGGACTTGCATGTCCGCTACGGGAAGGTCGAGGCGGTGCATGGCGCGAACCTCAAGGTGGAGGCCGGCAAGATCGTGACCGTGATCGGGCCGAACGGGGCCGGCAAGTCGACGATGCTGAATGCCGTGATGGGCGCGCTGCCCGTCAGCGGGTCATCGAGCGGCTCGGTTCGGTTCCTCGGCCACGACATGGC
This sequence comes from Cupriavidus sp. HMR-1, assembly GCF_000319775.1. Lineage (NCBI taxonomy): Bacteria > Pseudomonadati > Pseudomonadota > Betaproteobacteria > Burkholderiales > Burkholderiaceae > Cupriavidus > Cupriavidus sp. HMR-1. The sequence goes on along the minus strand of NZ_ANKP01000232.1, from coordinate 24,612 downwards.
GGGGATTCCCGTGGAGGGGCGTGTGTCGCGTGGGATGTGCCTGGTGCCGGAGAAGCGTGAACTGTTCGCGTCGATGAGCGTCGAGGACAACCTGCTGCTCGGCGCATTCCGGCGCAAGCGCGCTGGGGAACGCAACTATCTGGACCAGAAGGATGTGGTGTACGACCTGTTCCCGCGTCTGCGGGAGCGTGCGAAGCAGGAGGCGGGCACGCTGTCCGGTGGCGAGCGCCAGATGCTCGCCGTGGGGCGCGCGCTGATGGCCAAGCCGCAGTTGCTGATGCTCGATGAGCCGAGCCTTGGTCTCGCGCCGCTGATCGTCAAGGAGATCTTCCACATCATCCACAACCTTCGACAAACCGGCGTGGCGACGCTGCTGATCGAACAGAACGCGCGGGCGGCGTTGCAGGTGGCTGACTACGGGTATGTGATCGAGACCGGCGACATGGCTATGGAAGGGGAAGCGTCGGCGTTGGCGAGCAATCCAAAGGTGATCGAGACGTATCTGGGGCTGACGAAGAAAGCGGCCTGACCTGCTTTTATATTCTTATGTTTGATTGACGACGCCAATATGGCGTCGTTTTTATTTGTTTATCATATAGTAAGCCGATGATCATTCATGCAATAGATATATAGTCGATATTACTTCGAGCCGATATCTATCGCGGCGGCTGAGAGCAGCCAATCTCGAAAGGCAGTCAGGGCAGGATGGTCACGTCTCTCGCGTGGCGCGCACAGGAAGTAACCGCGATTGAGCCGGATCGGCAGATCGAAAGGCGCGATGACCTGGCCAGCCTGCAGTGCATCGCGCACCAGGCACCTCTGCAAGACCGCCACGCCCATGTCTGCCTTCACGGCCTCGAGCAGGATCGAGACCTGGTCGAAGCCCCTGGCAAGCGTCGGCGCAGCACTGGGTACGCCAGCCGCGCGCAGCCAGTTCTGCCAGTTCGCGGGTGCGGTGGTGTGGTAGAGCAAGGGTTCGTCGAGCAATTCGTCCGGCGATTGCCACTGCCGCGTCTCGGCGCGGGCAGGGTGGCAGACCGGCACCATTTCACGTCCGATCACATAATCGGCCTGCCAGCCCGGCCACTGGCCCGCTTCGCCCGCCAGGATTGCGGCATCCGGCCGGGCGCCGGAGAAGTCCTCGTCGCGCCGATAGGGGACGAAGTCCAGGTGAATCTCTGGATGGCGACGCTGGAAGTCCGGCAGGCGCGGAACGAGCCAGACACTGGCCAGTGTGGGGACGGCGGACAGGATCAGATGATGGCGGCGATCCGTCGCAAGCATGGATGCGCTGGCGGTCTCAATGGCTGCCAAGTGCACCGCGATCGCCTCCAGGTAGCTGCGGCCGGCGTCGGTCAGGGTCAGGCGATGGGCGTTGCGATGGATCAGCGGTTGGCCGAAGTGGGATTCCAGACGAGATATCGCCCGGCTGATGGCGCCCTGGGTGACGCACAGTGTCTCGGCCGCACGCGTGAAACTGCCCAACCGGGCCGCCGTGGCGAACGCGTGCAGCTCTGACATCGACGGGGAACGGATGCGCATGACCGGGCCGCCTAGGATGATCTTTGGTAATGGAAGCGTGCAATATAGTCGTTTGTGCAGGGCCGGTAAACTCCCGACACTCGCTGCTCGGTACCCCGAAATTCGAGAACGAGAAGAGGAGTTTGATCAGATGACCCGAGTCCGCAATGCTGCCAGCACGCGCCGGCATTTCCTGCTTTCCACCGCCGTGTCCGCTGCAGTGGGTACGCTCGCCACGGTTGGTTTGACGGCGTCGGCGTTCGCGCAATCCAACTATCCAAACAAGCCGATCCGCCTGGTTGTGCCATTCGCCGCGGGTGGCTCGACGGATCTGTCGGCGCGTCTCGTTGCGGAGTTCGCAGGACGTGAGCTGGGGCAGACCATCGTCGTCGACAACAAGGGCGGGGCGGGTGGTTCGATCGGCATGGAACAGGTGGCACGTGCCACGCCGGACGGCTACACGATCGGCATGGCCACGGTCAGCACGCACGGGTCCAACCCGGCGGTCTATCCGAAGCTCGGCTATGACCCGATCAAGGACTTCGCCCCGGTGACCAACGTGGTGGCGATTCCGAGTGTGTTCGCCGTACATCCGAGCGTGCCCGCCAAGACAATGCAGGAGTTCATCGCCCTGGCGAAGGCGCACCCGGGCAAGTACACGTTTGCATCGCCGGGCGCGGGGTCGCTGGGTCATGTGAACATCGAGAACTTCATGATGCTGGCCAAGATCGATCTGCTGCATGTGCCGTACAAGGGCGCGGGGCTGGCGCTCAACGATGCGGTGGCGGGGCAGGTCAACGCGATTACGGACAACCTGTCGTCGACGCTTCCCCACGTGAAAGCGGGCCGGCTGCGTGCGCTGGCGGTGCTCGGGGCGCAGCGGTCGGCACAGTTGCCCAATGTGCCGACCTATGCCGAACTCGGTTTCAAGGACATGGGTGAGGGCGGCTGGTTCGGTATCGTCGCGCCGGCCGGCACGCCCCAGCCGGTGATCGACAAGTTGAATGCCGCAATCCACAAGGCCATGCAGAACCCCGAGTTCAAGCGGAAGGTGGAGGAGTCTGGTGGCACGCTGGTGCCGACGACGCCTGACCAGTTCAAGGTGCAAATCCAGCAATCAATCGCCCGCTACGCCCGCGTGGTCAAGGCCGCCAATATCAAGCTGGACTAAGCCATGACGACGTTTGAAGCAGTGCAGGGCGACGCGACGGTGGGGCCGTTCCTCTTGTTTGCGCCCGAAGGCGCGGCGTTGCCGCTGGTCTGTGACTCGCCACATAGCGGCATCCACTATCCGACGGACTTCGGTGCGGCCGTGTCTCTGCAGCGGCTGCGTGGCGGAGAAGATACGCATATCGATGCCTTGTGGTCCGCCATCCCGAAGGTCGGCGGGACGCTGATCGGGGCGACCTTTCCGCGCGTTTATATCGATCCGAACCGGATGCTCGACGACCTGGATCCGGAGTTGCTGGCAGCAGCGTGGCCGACACCGCTGTCGCCCGGGGAGAAGACCAGGCTCGGCTACGGTCTGGTTTGGCGCAATATCGATGCGGCCACCCCGATCTACGATCGTAAGTTGACAGTGGACGAGGTGCGGAACCGGATCGATCGCTATTACCGCCCGTACCATGCGGCGCTGTCGACAGCGGTGGAGTCTGCATACGCGCGCTTCGGCGCGGTTTGGCATCTGAACCTGCATTCGATGCCGAACAACGCCTATGAGCGCCTGAAGATCCAGAGCCCGCATCCGTTGGCTGACTTCGTGCTCGGAGACCGGGACGGGACCACCTGCGAGCCGGGTATCGTCGATCTGGTCGAGCGGGAGTTGAGGGGTATGGGCTACACCGTCGCACGTAATGACCCGTACAAGGGTGTGCAGCTGATCGCGCAGATTGGCCGCCCGGCCGAGCGGCGCAATAGTCTGCAGATTGAGATCCGGCGGCCGCTGTACATGGATGAAGCCAGCAAGGTGCCGAATGCTGGTTTCGAAACCCTGCAGCGAGACCTGGGTGTGCTGAGCGAGAAGGTGGCGACATACATCCGGAGCCAGATCTGAGACCACGTTTCACGTGAAACATGTGAGGCAGAGAAGGGCAGAGGGAAGGCCCCGCGGAAGCGGGGCCTTCTTCTTTTGGCTCGGGAGTGTTTCACGTGAAACACACTTTGCTTCGCCAGGTACCGCACACGCCATGTTTCACGTGAAACATCGTGTCCGACCGAAGGCGGGGAATCGATTGCCGCTATAATTCGACATCCCGATTTTTCCCGCCCAGCCTCCCGGAGGAGGTGTCCCATGCTTTACCCGAAAGAATTCGACGTCATTGTCGTCGGCGGTGGTCACGCCGGCACCGAAGCAGCCCTCGCCGCCGCGCGCATGGGCTGCCAGACGCTGCTTCTGAGCCACAACATCGAAACGTTGGGGCAGATGAGCTGCAATCCGTCGATCGGTGGCATCGGCAAGGGGCATCTGGTCAAGGAAGTGGACGCCATGGGTGGCGCGATGGCTGCCGCCACCGATGAGGCGGGCATCCAGTTCCGCATCCTGAACTCCAGCAAGGGCCCGGCCGTTCGGGCGACCCGTGCCCAGGCGGACCGAGTGCTGTATCGCAAGGCCATCCGCACGCGGCTGGAGAACCAGCCAAACCTGATGCTGTTCCAGCAGGCCGTGGATGACCTGATGGTGGAGGGTGACCGCGTGGTCGGTGCTCGTACCCAGGTTGGCATCGACTTCCGCGCGCGCGCGGTGGTGCTGACGGCTGGTACCTTCCTGGACGGCAAGATCCACGTTGGCCTCGATAACTACACGGGCGGTCGTGCGGGCGACCCTGCAGCCGTGTCGTTGTCGGCGCGACTCAAGGAACTGAAGCTGCCGCAGGGCCGCCTGAAGACCGGTACGCCGCCGCGCATTGATGGTCGCACGATCGACTTTTCGGTGATGGAAGAGCAGCCCGGCGACCTAGACCCGGTGCCGGTGTTCTCGTTCCTGGGCCGTCCGGAGCAACATCCGCAGCAACTGCCGTGCTGGATTACCCATACCAATAGCCGTACCCACGACGTCATTCGCGGCGGTCTCGATCGCTCGCCGATGTACACCGGTGTGATCGAAGGGGTAGGGCCGCGCTACTGCCCGAGTATCGAGGACAAGATCCATCGCTTTGCCAGCAAGGAAAGCCATCAGATCTTCCTGGAGCCAGAAGGGCTGACGACCAACGAGTTCTATCCGAACGGCATCTCGACGAGCCTGCCTTTCGACGTACAGCTTGAGCTTGTCCACTCGATTCGGGGACTGGAGAACGCACATATCCTGCGTCCGGGCTATGCGATCGAGTATGACTACTTCGACCCACGCGGGCTGAAGGCATCACTGGAGAGCAAGGCAATTGAGGGCTTGTTCTTCGCCGGCCAGATAAATGGCACGACCGGCTACGAGGAAGCGGCGGCACAGGGTCTGCTGGCCGGGATCAACGCCGGTTGCTACGTACGTGAACGCGACGCCTGGACGCCGCGCCGCGACCAGGCATATCTTGGCGTGCTGGTCGATGACCTGATCACCCGCGGTGTGACCGAGCCGTACCGCATGTTCACCAGCCGTGCGGAGTTCCGCCTGAGCCTGCGCGAGGACAACGCGGACATGCGTCTGACCGAAATCGGTCGCGAACTCGGTGTGGTGGACGATGTCCGCTGGGATGCCTTCAATCGGAAGCGCGACGCTGTTTCACGTGAAACAGAGCGACTCAAGAGCACCTGGGTCAATCCGACCTTGTTGCCCGAGGCTGACGCCGTCCCGCTGCTCGGAAAGGCCATCGAGCGCGAATACTCGCTCGCAGATCTGCTGCGCCGTCCCGAAGTCCGTTATGAGGCGCTTGTCGCCCTGCAGGATGGCCGCTTTGCACCGGAAGCGCCGCTCGACGAAGACAAGATGCTTGCCGAGCAGATTCGCGAGCAGATCGAGATCGGTATCAAGTACCACGGATATATCGCACGCCAGGCTGCCGAAGTGGACAAGCTCGAAGCCAACGAGTCGACCAAGCTGCCGCCGAACTTCGACTATACCGAGGTGCGTGGCCTGGGCTTCGAGGTGAGCCAGAAGCTGAACCAGCATCGCCCGGAAACGCTCGGTCAGGCTTCGCGTATCTCCGGCGTGACGCCTGCGGCTATCTCGCTGCTGTTGGTACACCTGAAAAAGAAGGGCATGGGGCGCGCCGCGACCCAGACATCGGCAACCCCGGTGGCCGGCAATGGACAGGAGGCTGCCTGAGTGGGTGGTTCCCGACATTTCGCGGTCGACGACGCCGCGCAACGCCGCCGGCTCGAAGCCGGACTGGACGCGATCGGGCTGGCACTGACGCCAGCCCAGATCGATACGCTTTTTGCGTACCTGACGCTGCTCCGCAAATGGAATGGCGTCTACAACCTCACCGCGATTCGTCATCCTGACGAAATGCTCACGCATCATCTGCTCGATTCGCTGACGGCTGTCCCGGCGTTGGCCGAAGCCGCTCGCTCCGCAAACGTGGCGCAGGGCGCGCGGGGCAGGGTGCTCGACGTCGGCTCGGGCGGTGGGATGCCGGGCATGCCGCTGGCGATCTCGTGCCCGGATGTGTCGGTGCTGATGGTCGACATCGTGCAGAAAAAGACCGCATTCCTGACGCAGTGCCGTGCCCAGTTGCACCTGACCAATGCGGCTGCCCACTGGGGGCCTGTGGAAAAGATCGACGACGAACAGGGCTATGCCGTGATCACCTCGCGCGCATTCGCAGAATTGACCGATTTCGTGGCGTTGTCCGGGCACCTGCTGGCGCCGGGCGGAAAGCTGATCGCCATGAAGGGAGTCTATCCGCAGGCGGAGATCGATCGCATGGAAGCGGCCGGTCTGATGGCTGACTGGCAGGTGGAAGCGGTACCGAAACTGGTAGTACCTGAGCTCGATGTGGAACGGCACCTTGTTGTGCTGTCCCGGCGTTGAAATCGGTTGGGTAATTTATTGAGCACATGTTCCGCATGGCGGAATTGTGCACTGAGGAGCTGCAAGCGCATATGGCCAAGGTATTCGTGATCGCAAACCAGAAGGGCGGCGTCGGCAAAACCACCACCACGGTGAACCTGGCCGCCGGCCTGGCAGCGCAGGACCAGCGCGTCTTGCTGGTCGACCTTGATCCGCAGGGCAATGCCTCGATGGGGTCGGGCATCGACAAGCAGGCGCTGGAACACAGCGTGTACCAGGTACTGGTGGGGCTCGCCACGGTCCCCGAGGCGCGCCAGCGATCCGAATCGGGGCGCTATGACGTGCTGCCTGCCAACCGTGAACTGGCTGGTGCCGAAGTGGAACTGGTCGAGCTCGACCAGCGCGAACGTCGGCTCAAGCAGGCGCTGGCCGAAGTCGACGAGGAATACGACTTCGTGCTGATCGATTGCCCGCCGTCGCTGTCGTTGCTGACGCTGAACGGCCTGTGCGCGGCGCACGGTGTGATCGTGCCGATGCAGTGCGAGTACTTCGCGCTCGAAGGACTGTCGGACCTCGTCAATACGATCAAGCAGGTGCATGCGAACCTGAATCGCGACCTCAAGGTGATCGGGTTGCTGCGCGTCATGTTCGATCCGCGCGTGACGCTGCAGCAGCAGGTGTCGGCCCAACTCGAGGCCCACTTCGGCGACAAGGTATTCAAGACTGTGATTCCGCGTAATGTGCGTCTGGCCGAAGCGCCTTCCTATGGCATGCCGGGCGTGGCGTTCGATGCCTCGTCCAAGGGCGCGAAGGCGTATCTCGATTTCGGCGCGGAGATGATCGCGCGCGTGCGACAGCTCGGCTGAGCACGTCACTGAAACAGCAGGGAAGGGACAGCAAGGATGGCGACGATGAGTACCGCAAAGAAGAAGGGACTGGGTCGGGGGCTGGAAGCACTGCTCGGCGGCCCTGCAGAGATCGTTGAAACCTCGAAGCAGGAGGGTGCGCCGTCTGTGCTGCGCGTCGATCAGCTTCAGCCTGGCAAGTACCAGCCGCGCACGCGCATGGACGAAGGCGCGCTCCAGGAACTGGCCGCGAGCATTCGCGCTCAGGGGCTGATGCAGCCGATTCTGGTGCGCCGCGTGGCCGAGCCTGATCGCTACGAGATCATCGCCGGTGAGCGCCGCTACCGCGCTTCGAAGCTTGCGGGTCTCGACAAGGTGCCGGTGCTCGTGAAGGACGTCGCCGACGAGGCTGCGGCCGCCATGGCGCTGATCGAGAACATCCAGCGTGAAGACCTGAACCCGCTGGAAGAGGCGCAAGGCATCATGCGCCTGATCCGCGAATTCCGTTTCACGCACGAGCAGGCGGCCGAATCCGTGGGTCGCTCGCGCAGTGCGGTATCGAATCTGCTGCGTCTGCTCAATCTTGCCGCACCTGTCCAGACCATGCTGATGGCTGGCGATCTCGACATGGGACACGCGCGCGCGTTGCTGGCTGTCGACGGCGCGAATCAGATCACGCTGGCCAACCAGATCGTCAACAAACGGTTGTCCGTGCGCGAGACCGAGAAGCTGGTGGCATCGACGCTCAAGCCGTTTGATCTGAAGTCCCTGAAGCAGAAGTCGGGCAATGGCACACGCGATGTGGCGCGGCTCGAAGAAGAGCTTTCCGATACGCTGGGCCTGTCTGTGCAGATCAAGCTCGGCGCGCGTGGCAAGGGCCAGCTCACAATTCACTTCGCCAGCAACGACGCACTGGACGGTGTGCTCACGCGCCTGCGCGAACCGCAGGCCAGCGCCTAACCTGTTCCATACATTCCGGCAACCTATTCCTTGCGGTTGCCGGAAGGTTGTCGGTCTCGCGCGACACGTATACAGCGTTCCGCTGATCTGCGCGATTACCGAACGCCGTCGACGGGAATAGCGGTCGTGCAGTCGCTGACGGATCCGACATCATGCGCGCCAATGCTGGCGCAATCCAATTACGTTTCAGATCGTTGCGGCGCAATATCCGGCCAGCCATCATGAAGGCGTGATAGCAGCCGTTGTGCGAAATTCACTGCAAGCAATCTGAAAGCAGATTGACTGATGTTAGCGATTCCTAATAGAATCGTGCGGTTTGAATTCTGGCCGGGCCTGAAAAGTTCCGGCCTGGAATGAGGCAGGGCAGGTGGTGGTTCGAGACCGTCAGCAGGACCGTTCGCAAGCCGGCAAGGCGTCCGGAAACGATCGTCGAGGTGAGCGCCAGCAAGACGCGTGGCGTGACGACGATTGGGATGATAGCGCCGAGCGCGAGGAAGTAGCTGTCGATCCGCTGTCACATGCTGAAGCGGTGAAGCTGCTTGGCGAGCGTGCGTTGCGTCCATCGCGCATGACGCCCGGCAAGGTGGTACTGGCACAGGTCGCCGTGACGCTGTTGTCGGCGCTTGCTTGGGCGATATTCGCGCATGAGCATGCGCCGTCGGGCTGGTCGGCCTTGTTCGGCGGCATGGTGTGTGTGATCCCCAGTGGCTTCTTTGCGTTGCGCCTGTGGATGTCGCGCAGGCAGCCGACGGTTGGCGGCCTGGTGGCCGGCGAGGCAATCAAGGTGTTCAGTACCGTCGCACTGTTCGTGCTGGTGGTGGTGCTGTACCGCGATCTGCGCTGGATACCGATGCTCGTCACGTTCTTGCTGGTGTTGAAGACTTACTGGGTGGCGCTCGCAATTCGCTAGGCGGTGCGGGCACTGGTTGCAGATGAGGCAACCCCCGGGGAAATCAAGAGGTTTCAAGCGCGATGCGTCACAACGGTGCCGTGTCGCGTGACTAAGGTTTGCCAAGAATAACTAGTCGTCCTTGCTCCATGCGGTGACCGGTCATGTGACCGAAGGCTAAGCAAGACGTGTACCGGGAGTCGGCCGAAGGCGGGTTTCCGATGTCAGATTTCGCAATATACGGTTCGTTTCGACATGTCAGCTGAAGCTACTCAAGGCGCGGAGCACGTGCTCACACCCTCAGGCTATATCGCCGAACACTTGCAGAACTTTAATTCGGTCGGCGGCAAGCAGCATTCCGTGGTCGATTTCAGTGTCCTGAACTACGACACTGTGTTCTGGTCGGTGCTGTGCGGCGTGATCGCCATCCTGTTCCTCTACATGGCCGCTCGCCGCGTGACGGCCGGCGTGCCGGGCCGTTTCCAGGCCTTCGTGGAAATGATCGTCGAGATGGTGGACGACCAGGCCAAGGGAATCATTCACGGCGACCGCTCGTGGATCGCTCCGCTCGCGCTGATGGTGTTCTGCTGGATCACCATGATGAACGCGATCGACTTGATCCCTGTGGATTGGGTCACCGGCCTGAACGGTCTGCTGGGCATCTTCCACATCCATCTTCCGCACCACCGCGCAGTGGCCACGGCCGACCTGAACGGCACGCTGGGCATGTCGTGCTCGGTTCTGGTGCTGATGATCTACTACAGCTTCAAGATCAAGGGCGCGGGCGGCTTCATGCACGAACTGTTCTCGGCCCCGTTCGGCGCCAAGTGGTATCTGGCCCCGTTCAACCTGATCCTGAACATCATCGAATTCCTGGCCAAGGCCGTTTCGCTCGGCATGCGGTTGTTCGGCAACATGTACGCCGGCGAACTCGTGTTCCTGCTGATCGCGCTGCTGGGTTCCATCTGGACGTTTAGTGCTGATCTGAGCGCGCTGGGCTTCGTTGGACATGTGGTTGCCGGTACCGTCTGGGCCATCTTCCACATCCTGATCGTTCTGCTGCAGGCATTCATTTTCATGATGCTGACGCTGGTGTATATCGGCCAGGCTCACGATCACCACTGATTTTCGGTTTTTGGTTTTTTGGTTTTTTGGTTCTAAGTCTCTCTAAATTAAAGGAGTCATCATGCAAGCATATCTCGCCAACATCCAGGGTCTGACCGCTATCGGTATCGGCATCATCATCGGTCTGGGCGCTATCGGCGCCTGCCTGGGTATCGCCCTGATGGGTGGCAAGTACATCGAAGCGTGCGCACGTCAGCCTGAGCTGATGAACCCGCTGCAAACCAAGATGTTCCTGCTGGCTGGCCTGATCGACGCTGCATTCCTGATCGGTGTGGGTGTTGCAATGCTGTTCGCCTTCGCCAACCCGCTGCTGTCCGTCATTCAGTAAGTCTTTTCGGTCTGCATGATGCTGACGGGCGGCGTGGGCCTCAGTCCGATGGCCTGGCCGCCCTTGTGCATTTATCTGTAGTTTGATTACCGAAAGGAACACACCATGAATCTGAACGCAACGTTTTTTGCGCAGATGGTCGTGTTCTTCATCCTGTGGTGGGTTGTTGCCAAATTCATTTGGCCGCCGCTGGTGAAGGCGCTCGACGAACGCGCAAAGAAGATCGCCGATGGCCTCGCCGCTGCCGAAAAAGGCAAGGCGGAGCTTGAACTCGCCAACAAGCGTGTGGACCAGGCTATGGCCGAAGCCCGCACCGAAGGCGCCCAACGTGTGGCCGACGCTGAAAAGCGTGCCCAGTTGACTGCCGACGAGATCAAGCAGAACGCCCAGGCAGAAGCCGCACGCATCATCGCTCAGGCCAAGGCCGAAGCAGAACAGCAAGTGACCCGCGCGCGTGAATCGCTGCGCGACCAGGTCGCTGTGCTGGCCGTGAAGGGTGCAGAGCAGATCCTCAAGCGTGAAGTGAACGCGCAGGTCCACGCAGACCTGCTCAATCAACTCAAGGCTGAGCTCTAATCATGGCTGAAACCGCAACCATTGCCCGTCCCTACGCGGAGGCGCTCTTCCGCGTCGCCAGTGAAGCCGGTGCAGGCAACCTGGGTGCATGGTCCGAGCTGGTGTCGGAAATGGGGCAGGTTGCCGCCAATCCCGACATGCAGGCGCTCGCCACCGACCCGAACATTTCCGGCGACAAGCTCGAGGAAGTGTTCCTGTCGGTGCTGAAGAGCCCGGTCAACGACGAAGCTCGCCGCTTCGTGAAGCTGCTGGTGGAAAACAGCCGCCTGACAGCGTTGCCGGAAATCGCCGAACAGTTCCATGCGCTCAAGAACGCCCGCGAGGGCTCGTCCGATGTCGAGATCACCAGTGCATTCCCGCTGGACGCCTCGCAGACGAACGAACTGGTCGCCGCACTCGAACGCAAGTTCGGCCGCAAGCTGTACGCAAAGGTGGCGGTGGACCCGTCGCTGATCGGTGGCGTAAGCGTCAAGGTCGGTGACGAAGTGCTCGACACCTCCGTGCGCTCGCGTCTGGCTGCCATGCAAGCCGCGCTGACCGCCTGACCGCAACGGCCGACGGATTGAAGAATTAGGAGCATTGTGATGCAACTGAACCCCTCAGAAATCAGCGAGCTGATCAAGTCCCGCATCTCGGGTCTTGGCGCCGACGCTGAAGTGCGCAACACCGGCACGGTAATTTCCGTGACCGATGGTATCTGCCGCGTGCACGGCCTGTCCGGCGTGATGCAGGGCGAGATGCTGGAATTCCCGGGTAACACCTACGGCCTGGCACTGAACCTCGAGCGCGACTCGGTGGGTGCCGTGGTTCTGGGTGAGTACGAACACATTTCGGAAGGCGATACGGTCAAGTGCACCGGCCGCATTCTGGAAGTGCCGGTTGGCAAGGAACTGCTGGGCCGCGTGGTGAACACGCTGGGTCAGCCGATCGACGGCAAGGGCCCGATCAACGCCAAGGAAACGGACGTGATCGAGAAGGTCGCTCCGGGCGTGATCGCGCGTCAGTCGGTGAGCCAGCCGGTGCAGACCGGTCTGAAGTCGATCGACGCAATGGTGCCGATCGGCCGTGGCCAGCGTGAGCTGATCATTGGCGACCGCCAGACCGGCAAGACCGCCGTGGCCGTCGACTCGATCATCAACCAGAAGGGCAAGGGCGTCTTCTGCGTGTACGTGGCAATCGGCCAGAAGGCTTCGACGATCTCCAACGTGGTGCGCAAGCTGGAAGAGCACGGCGCCATGGAGTACACGATCGTCGTGGCCGCAACGGCTTCGGACTCGGCCGCCATGCAGTACCTGGCTGCCTACGCCGGCTGCACGATGGGCGAGTACTTCCGCGACCGCGGTGAAGACGCGCTGATCGTTTATGACGATCTGACCAAGCAGGCCTGGGCCTACCGTCAGGTGTCGCTGCTGCTGCGCCGCCCGCCGGGCCGCGAAGCCTACCCTGGCGACGTGTTCTACCTGCACTCGCGTCTGCTCGAGCGCGCTGCCCGCGTGAACGAAGACTACGTGGCCAAGTTCACGAACGGCGCCGTTACCGGCAAGACCGGTTCGCTGACCGCGCTGCCCGTGATCGAAACGCAGGCTGGTGACGTGTCCGCATTCGTGCCGACCAACGTGATCTCGATTACCGACGGTCAGATCTTCCTGGAAACCGACCTGTTCAACGCCGGTATCCGCCCTGCTATCAACGCCGGTATTTCGGTGTCGCGTGTGGGTGGTGCAGCGCAGACCAAGGTCGTCAAGAAGCTGTCCGGTGGTATCCGTACCGACCTGGCCCAGTACCGTGAACTGGCTGCGTTCGCGCAGTTTGCTTCGGACCTGGACGACGCTACCCGCAAGCAGCTCGAGCGCGGCCGCCGCGTGACCGAACTGCTCAAGCAGCCGCAATACCAGCCGCTGCAGGTGTGGCAGCTCGCCGCGTCGCTGTATGCCGCCAACAACGGCTTCCTCGACAACGTCGACGTGAAGGACATTCTGCCGTTCGAGAAGGGCCTGCACGACCACCTGAAGACCAAGTTCGCCGACCTCGTCAACCGCATCGAAGATACCAAGGATCTGTCGAAGGAAGACGAAGCCGCCCTGCGTGCAGCGATCGAGGATTTCAGGAAGTCCGCCGCGTTCTAACCGCGTGATTCCATGTGTTGCGCCGGGCGCGCCGTAAGGCGCGTGGCGCGGCACAAGTGGAGAGGAAGATATGGCCGGAACGAAAGAGATTCGAACCAAGATCAAGAGCGTGCAAAACACGCGCAAGATCACCAAGGCGATGGAGATGGTCGCCGCATCCAAGATGCGCAAGGCGCAGGAACGGATGCGCAACGCCCGCCCCTACGCCGAGAAAGTGCGGAATATCGCGGCGCACCTGGCCTCTGCCAACCCCGAGTTCAAGCATCCGTTCATGGTGGCACGCGACGTCAAGCGCGCCGGCATGATCGTGGTGACGACCGACAAGGGTCTGTGCGGTGGCCTGAACACCAACGTGCTGCGCGCGGTGACCAACGAACTGAAAGACCTGCAGGGCCAGGGCGTGAACGTGCAAGCGACCGCCATCGGTACCAAGGGCATGCAGTTCCTGGGTCGCATCGGCGCCAAGGTGGTCTCGCATGTGGTGCAGCTGGGTGACACCCCGCATCTGGAAAAGCTGATCGGCGCGATCAAGGTTCAGCTTGACGCCTATACCAACGGCGAAGTCGACGCGGTGTACTTGGCATATACCAAGTTCATCAACACGATGAAGCAGGAGCCGATGGTCGAGCAACTGCTGCCGCTGGCAGCGGACAAGCTGAGCCAGACCGAAGATGAAAAGCGCGCCTACTCGTGGGATTACATCTACGAGCCCGACGCCCAGACCGTTGTGGAAGAGCTGCTCGTCCGCTACGTCGAAGCGCTGGTGTACCAGGCCGTGGCCGAGAACATGGCGTCGGAGCAATCCGCGCGTATGGTGGCCATGAAGGCTGCATCCGACAACGCCAAGAACGTGATCGGCGAACTGCAACTGGTCTACAACAAGACCCGTCAGGCAGCGATTACGAAGGAACTGTCGGAAATCGTCAGCGGTGCCGCTGCGGTCTAAGGCGTCAAGAATTCAAGCTATCGGAGATACGAAATGAGTATCGGAAATATTGTGCAGTGCATTGGCGCCGTGGTGGACATCGAGTTCCCGCGCGACGCAATGCCGAAGGTGTACGACGCACTCGTGCTCGAAGAGGGCAACGACAAGTCGTTCGCCGAGAAGGGTCTGACCTTCGAAGTGCAGCAACAGCTCGGCGACGGCGTGGTGCGTACCATTGCCCTGGGCTCGTCGGACGGCCTGCGCCGTGGCATGTCGGTGAAGGGCACCGGTGCCCCCATCTCCGTGCCGGTTGGCCACGGCACGCTGGGTCGCATCATGGACGTGCTGGGTCGCCCGATCGACGAAGCTGGTCCGATCGAAGCTGACGAAAAGCGCGCGATTCACCAGAAGGCACCGAAGTTCGACGAACTGTCGCCGTCGGTTGACCTGCTGGAAACGGGTATCAAGGTTATCGACCTGGTATGCCCGTTCGCGAAGGGCGGTAAGGTGGGTCTGTTCGGTGGCGCCGGTGTGGGCAAGACCGTGAACATGATGGAACTCATCAACAACATCGCCAAGCAGCACAGCGGTCTGTCGGTGTTTGCCGGCGTGGGCGAGCGTACCCGTGAAGGGAACGACTTCTACCACGAAATGAAGGACTCGAACGTGCTCGACAAGGTGGCCATGGTGTTCGGCCAGATGAACGAGCCGCCGGGCAACCGTCTGCGCGTGGCGCTGACCGGCCTGACGATGGCCGAGCGCTTCCGTGACGAAGGCCGTGACATCCTGTTCTTCGTCGACAACATCTACCGCTACACGCTGGCCGGTACCGAAGTGTCGGCACTGCTGGGCCGTATGCCTTCCGCCGTGGGCTATCAGCCGACGCTGGCTGAAGAAATGGGCAAGCTGCAGGAGCGTATTACGTCGACCAAGACTGGCTCGATCACGTCGATCCAGGCCGTGTACGTGCCTGCGGATGACTTGACCGACCCGTCGCCGGCTACCACGTTCCTGCACCTGGACTCGACCGTCGTGCTGTCGCGTGACATCGCCGCGCTGGGTATCTACCCTGCCGTCGACCCGCTCGACTCGACCTCGCGCCAGCTGGATCCGCAAGTCGTGGGTACGGAACACTACGAAGTGGCCCGCCGCGTTCAGCAGACCCTGCAGCGCTACAAGGAACTGCGCGACATCATCGCGATTCTGGGCATGGACGAACTGTCGCCGGAAGACAAGCTCTCCGTGTCGCGTGCGCGTAAGATCCAGCGTTTCCTGTCCCAGCCGTTCCACGTGGCCGAAGTGTTCACGGGTTCGCCGGGCAAGTACGTGCCGCTGAAGGAAACCATCCGTGGTTTCAAGATGCTGGTGGATGGCGAGTGCGATCACCTGCCCGAGCAGGCGTTCTACATGGTTGGCTCGATCGACGAAGCCTTCGAGAAGGCCAAGAAGCTTCAGTAAGCAGCGTCTTTCGCCTTCATGCGCCGTTGCGGCTGTCCTGGCGAAGTCAGCCGGTGTACGTGGCAGCCGCGAGCATGAGGGCGAGACACATGCTTCCTGATTTCGGGAAGCCAACGCTTTCTGAAGAAAGGATCAAATATGGCAACCATTCTTGTAGACGTCGTCAGCGCGGAAGCGTCGATCTTCTCCGGTCAGGCGAAGTTCGTGGCGCTGCCGGGCGAGTCGGGTGAACTGGGTATCCTGCCGGGTCACACGCCGCTGATTACCCGCATCCAGCCGGGCGCGGTGCGCATCGAGAAGGAAGACGGCGGCGAAGAGTTCGTGTTCGTTGCCGGCGGCATTCTCGAAGTGCAGCCCCAGCACGTCACTGTGCTGGCCGATACCGCGATTCGCGGTACGGATCTGGATGAGGCCAAGGCTAGCGAAGCCAAGCGCGCGGCCGAGGAATTGCTGCAGAATCAGAGCAGCGATCTGGATCTGGCGCGTGCCCAGAGCGAACTGGCCGTGGCCGCTGCGCAGCTTGCTGCAATCGCCCGCCTGCGTCGTAAGAAGTAAGCATTTAAGTCGTACCGCCGCGCTGTTGTATTTTTGGCGCGGCACTAAAAAAGGCAGCCCGCGGGCTGCCTTTTTTTTCTGACGGGCGCTATATTTCGTGGCCTGGACCACAAAAAAAAGCGCGCGGGCCGGGGAGGCTCCGCGCGGACGGGAAAATCCCTTCGAGGGGTCAATTCGAAGGAACGGGTACGGTCCAGGCTACTCTTACACGCGCATCGGAGTGTTCTCTCCGCAACATGCGCACCGGTCTTCCTGGTTTTCCGGATCAACCAGCAACATCTGCTGGGCTGGTCCGGATAAATCTGGTCACTACCTGAGGGGCTTTCTTCAGCGCCCCATATTTTCAATGCTTTAGCGGCGGGGGGCGCCTCACACCAAGCATCGGTCTGTCAATGCATTGTGGGGGAAACTTCTGGCCATGGCAGTAACAAAATGTATCGTTTTGCAAGTAGTTGAAAGGCGGCCGCGTATGGATACGTCGTTCTGAACACTTTCTGGCTTGCTTGAAAGCGTTTTCATCGCGTGTTCCGTCATAATGTGCGCCAGGAAGTGCAAAAACGAAGACTTGCTAGTGTCTTGAATGCATTACGTTTTCTGCCCATTAATAGGCCGTGTTCCCCACATTCGGGGGATAAGAAAAATCGGGTTTCCGATTTTGTGTTCGGCAGCGCATTCAGCGTTACGATTCGAAACGGTTAGCAAAGCGATTTTCGAAGTTTCCGATGGCCATCGACCCCCAGCTACTCAGCTATTACCGCCAGATGGCGGACCTGTACTCCAACGAACCCATTCCCGAGGATGCCGCAGCGCGGCGCTCGCGCTTCGAGGATGTGGCCGCACGCTCGCGTCTGCCGGACCCCGAGGAGATCTCCGTAACCGACCTCGCGATCCCGGTGGACGGCGCGGCGTTGACGGTGCGCTTGTTCAGGCCCGCCACTGTTGAGCAGCCTCGACTGATTGTCTATTTCCACGGTGGTGGCTGGGTCGTCGGCTCGCCGGAAACGCATCACACGGTGGCGGCGCTGCTGGCAGCCGACACCCAGTGCGTCGTCGCCAGTGTCGACTACAGGCTGGCCCCGGAATACGCGTTTCCAACCCCTTGTGACGATGCGGTGGCAGCCGTGCAATGGCTCGCTGCATCGCGCGAGTCGCTTGGCGTGCATCCAGATTTTCTCGCCGTGGCTGGCGACAGCGCAGGCGCGCATCTGGCTGCGGCAGCGGCCCGGGTCGTCAACGAGCAGCGCCGTGCGCATATCGTCCAGGCGCAGTTGCTGATCTACCCCGTGGCCGCGCCATTGCTCACGACCGAGAGCTATCGCGCGTTCGCGAACGGGCCTGGTCTCACCCGCGACGAGATGGCGTGGTACTGGACGCAATTCATCGGCGCCGAAGAACTAGCCAAGGGCGCCGAGCAGGACGATCCCCGGATCCATTTGATGGCATCGCCGCCCGCCATGTTGCCCCCCGCCAGCGTGGTGCTTGTGGCGGCCAATGACGTGCTGCGTGATGACGGCCTGGCCTACGCCAACTTCCTCGTGCGCCACGATGCACCGGTGATCACGATCGAGGCGTCAGGTATGACACATGGCTTTGCGCGTCTGCAACCGGATGCGCCACGTGCGCGGGAGTGGATGCGCCGAGCCGCCGATGCGTTCACAGGTGTGTTCGACGACCTATGAGGTCCTCGGTGACGCTCTGAGGCCCGATCCAGCGCAAGCATTCGTGTGGATATCACTCGCCATGGGGCTTGCGGGTGCGGGCATCCCTTAGAATGTCGGTCTCACGAGGATGACCATGACCGCATTGCAGAACGACACCTTCCTGCGGGCGCTGCGCCGGCAACCCACTGAATACACGCCCCTCTGGCTCATGCGCCAGGCGGGTCGCTACCTGCCCGAGTACAACGCCACGCGCGCGCGCGCCGGCAGCTTCCTCGGCCTGGCCAAGAACCCGGCCTACGCGACCGAGGTGACGCTGCAGCCGCTCGACCGCTATCCGCTCGACGCCGCGATCCTCTTTTCGGACATCCTCACCGTACCCGATGCGATGGGCCTCGGCCTGTCGTTCGCGCAGGGCGAAGGCCCGCGTTTCGCGCATCCGCTGCGCACGGAAGCCGACGTGGCGAAGCTCGCGGTGCCGGACATGGCCTCGCTGCAGTACGTGTTCGATGCGGTCAGCGAAATCCGCAAGGCGTTGGTGCAGGACGGCCGTCAGCGTGTGCCGCTGATCGGCTTCTCGGGCAGCCCGTGGACGCTGGCCTGCTATATGGTCGAAGGTGGCGGCTCGGACGACTTCCGCACCGTCAAGGCGATGATGTACGCCCGGCCCGACCTGATGCATCGCATTCTCGACATCAATGCCACCGCCGTGTCCGCGTACCTCAACGCGCAGATCGAAGCCGGGGCCCAGGCCGTGATGGTTTTCGACACCTGGGGCGGCGCGCTGGCGGATGGCATGTATCAGGCCTTCTCGCTCGCGTACATGCGCAAGGTACTCCAGGGCCTCAAGCGCGAGCACGACGGCCAGCAGATCCCGGTGATCGTATTCACCAAAGGCGGCGGCATCTGGCTCGAGGAAATCGCCGGGATTGGCCCGGATGCGATCGGGCTCGACTGGACCGTGAACCTGGCGAAAGCTCGCCGTCGGACCGAAGGCCGCGTGGCACTGCAGGGCAATATCGACCCGACCGTGCTGTTCGCGTCCGAATCGGCCATCCGCGAACAGGTACGGGGCGTGCTCGACTCCTACGCATCCGCCGGTGGCAGCGATGGACACGTCTTCAACCTCGGCCACGGCATTTCGCAGTTCACGCCGCCCGAGAACGTTTCGGTCCTGGTTGACGAAGTGCACAACCATAGCCGCAAGCTGCGTGCCGGGCAGGTTGCAGCGGCCGTCTGAAGCAGGCGTTTTCCCCGCGGCGCAGCGATTCGCCGACCCGACTGCGCCGCTGTGTCGCAGTCGGCGCTATCGATAAGCTGTCAAGTAAACTATTTGCGATATTTCGCCAAAAAGGTGCCGGGCGGTTGCTGTCAAGGCTTGACTTATGCACACCGATAGGTTTGCCGCACCGCAAGACGGGGTAACCCCTTAACTCAGTTGGGGGGTGTTTGCAACCCATTGATTCATAAGGCTTTGATTCTTTCTTTAAGAACCGTGTAAGGTCGATGAAAGCCTTGATTTATGGGCCTTGCGGGGAACTCGGCGCGACTTTTCAACAAAGTTATCCACAGGCGTGACAGATACCTTGGAAAAGCCACCAAGGATCATCGACTTAGGGTCACATTTCAGGTTTTACTTTAAGTTGATGTTGCGCCGCACACAGACCCGTTCGGAAATTTCTGTTACGCCAGCCATGCACAACCATCGCGCAGCCGGACTGCACCACGCTGGAGCTGGTCAATGACATCGGCGGCGGCGCCTGTGGATACTGCGTTACAGCCCGCATCCGCTGAGGCTGCGGCGGGCCTCGTGCGCGTCGCATTGGATACCCCCGCTGACGACTACTTCGACTATCTGGCGGATGCCACGGTGATGCCGGGCGAGCTCGTGGTCGTGCCATTTGGCAAGCGCCATGTCATGGGGGTCGTGCTCGATCGACCCGACAACACCGAGGTACCCGCAGACCGCCTGAGGCCGGTGACGGGCCATCTGACGTGGATGCCCCCGCTCAACGCCGCGTGGATCGGCCTCGCGCGTTTTGCCGCGCGGTACTACCACCGCTGCCTGGGCGAAGTGATGCTGCCCGCGCTGCCGCCGTCGCTGCGCGATCCGCAGACCTGGGAACGGCTGGAACACCGCGCACGAACCACGCAGTACCGGGTACACCCGGCGCAGTCAGAAGCCTTGCTGGCGGCAGCGCCGTCGCGCGCGCGAACCGTGCGGGCGCTGGCTGAAGCATTGATTGCGGCACCTGACGGGCTGCGCCTTGCTGAAGCCCGCGAGATTTGCACGGCGGCCCCGGCACGGCTGGCCGAGTGGGAGGCCGCCGGCTGTATCCAAAGCACCCATGCGGACCGTCCGCTACTCGATACGGCCCCCACGCAACTGCCATCTGTCGCCCCGACGCTCCATGACGAGCAGCGTGCGGCCGTGGATGCCATCACCGACGCCGAAGGCTATGCCGCCTTCCTGCTCCACGGGGTGACCGGCAGCGGCAAGACGGAGGTCTATCTCCACGCCATCGCCGCCCGATTGGACGAGGACCCAGCCGCCCAGGTACTGATGCTGGTCCCTGAGATCAACCTCACTCCCCAACTGCAGGCGCGTATCGCCGAGCGCTTTCCTGACCAGCCACTGGCCGTCCTTCACAGTGGACTGGCCGATCAGGAACGCAGCCTCCAGTGGCTGGCGGCGCATCGCGGCGAGGCGCGTATCGTGCTCGGCACACGCATGGCCGTCATGGCATCCGTGCCGAACCTGAAGCTGATCGTGGTCGATGAAGAGCACGACACTTCCTACAAGCAACAGGAAGGCCTGCGGTACTCTGCACGCGATTTGGCCGTGTGGCGTGCCAACCAGTTGGGTATCCCGGTAGTGCTCGGCTCGGCCACGCCGTCCATGGAGTCCTGGTACCGGGCAGAGCAGGGCGCCTATCGCAAGCTGGTGCTGCGGGATCGTGCTCAGGCGGATGCCGCGCTGCCCACGGTCAGGCTGATCGACCTGAACCATGAACGCCAGCGTCAGCGCACGCTCTATGAAGGGTTGTCGGTGCCGCTGCTCGATGCCATCCAGCAGCGGCTGGATCGGGGGCAGCAGAGCCTGTTGTTCCTGAACCGGCGGGGCTACGCGCCAGTGCTGGCCTGCGAC
Source organism: Cupriavidus sp. HMR-1 (assembly GCF_000319775.1). Taxonomy (NCBI): domain Bacteria; kingdom Pseudomonadati; phylum Pseudomonadota; class Betaproteobacteria; order Burkholderiales; family Burkholderiaceae; genus Cupriavidus; species Cupriavidus sp. HMR-1. Next base: position 3,556 of record NZ_ANKP01000232.1, on the reverse strand, counting down.
AGTTGCGGCTGGCTCTCGGGCTGCCCGCGATGCTCGGCGTACCTGGTGCTGCATCGCCCGGAGCGGCGGTTGCGCTGCCACCATTGCGGGCTCGAGGCGCCCGTGCCACATCATTGCCCCGACTGCGGCAATGTCGACATCGCGCCGCTCGGCCGGGGTACGCAGCGGATCGAGGAAGCGCTGGCCGCACGTTTTCCACAGGCACGCATCGCCCGGATCGACGCGGACTCCACGCGGCGCAAGGGCAGTGCGCAGGCCATGCTCGACGAGGTCCATGCCGGCGAGGTCGACATCCTTGTGGGTACGCAGATGGTGGCCAAGGGGCACGACTTCCAGCGTGTCACGCTGGTGGGCATCGTCCACCCTGATGCCGCCATGTTCAGCCACGATTTCCGCGCGGCCGAGCACCTGTTTGCGTCCCTGATGCAGGTGTCGGGCCGCGCCGGCAGGGCAGGGCAGGGCGGCGAGGTGCTGATCCAGACCCGCTACCCAGATGCCCCCGCATTGCAGGCTTTGGTTCGCCATGACTATGATGGATTCGCAGCCAGCCAGTTGCGAGAGCGCCGGCAGGCCGGGTTGCCCCCGTATGCCTACCAGGTGCTGGTGACGGCCGAGCACGCGCAGCTCGAGCGCGCGCTTGCCTTCCTGCAGGCCGCTCGCGCGTGCGCGGATGCCAGTCCGCTGGCATCCGAAGTGCAACTGCATGACCCGGTGCCGATGTCGATGGTGCGCCTGTTCAACAAGGAGCGCGCCCAGATGCTCGTCGAAGCCGGCTCCCGCCCGTTATTACAACGGTTTGTCAGTGAGTGGGTACGGACTTTCGATGATGCCGCGACGCGTGTCAAAGGGGTGCGTTGGCAATTGGAAATCGATCCGCTACGCATTTGAGCGGAGCAGTCGCCACGCCGGAAAGTTGCGAAAGTGCAACCTTTTGTCCGCAAGCGAGCTTAGGGGTTGCACTAGGTTGCACCTCGTAATTCTCCGAGAGTAAGATCGCGCCAGTCCGGCTATCTGGCGGGTACGCACACGCGCGTATCGCCGGTGCAGCCAACCGATATTCCAAGATTCGCTGGAGAACCGATCGCATGGCCACCACCACCCTCGGCGTCAAGCTCGACGACGCATCGCGCGAACGCCTGAAGCGCGTTGCTCAGTCCATCGACCGCACCCCGCACTGGCTGATCAAGCAGGCCATCTTCACGTACCTGGAGCAGGTGGAACGCGGCCATCTGCCTCATGAAGCTGGCGCCGGCGCCACTGCAGATACCGACGGCGCCGATGCCGGCGACGCGACGCAGGCCGACGCCGCGCCGCAACCTTTCCTCGAATTTGCGCAGAGCGTCCAGCCGCAGTCGGTCCTGCGCGCGGCCATCACGTCCGCCTACCGCCGTCCGGAAACCGAATGTGTGCCGGTGCTGCTGGAGCAGGCGCGCCTGCCGCAGGCGCAGGCCGATGCCGCCATCAAGATGGCGCGAGCCCTGGCGGCCCGGCTGCGCGAGCAGAAAGTAGGCAGTGGACGCGAGGGGCTGGTGCAGGGGCTGATCCAGGAGTTCTCGTTGTCGTCGCAGGAAGGCGTGGCGCTGATGTGCCTGGCCGAAGCGCTGCTGCGCATCCCCGACAAGGCCACGCGCGATGCGCTGATCCGCGACAAGATCAGTGGCGCCAACTGGCAATCGCATCTGGGGCAGAGCCCGTCGCTGTTCGTCAACGCTGCTACCTGGGGCCTGCTGCTGACCGGCCGGCTGGTGGCCACGCACACCGAAGCCGGACTGTCGAAGGCGCTGACGCGCATCATCGGCAAGGGCGGCGAGCCGCTGATCCGCAAGGGCGTGGATATGGCGATGCGCCTGATGGGCGAGCAGTTCGTGACTGGCGAAACGATCTCCGAGGCGCTGGCCAACGCGCGCAAGTACGAGGAAGAGGGCTTCCGTTACTCGTATGACATGCTCGGCGAAGCCGCGATGACCGAGGCCGATGCCCAGCGCTACCTGGCGTCCTACGAGCAGGCGATCCACGCGATCGGGCAGGCTTCGCGCGGCCGCGGCATCTATGAAGGCCCGGGCATCTCGATCAAGCTATCGGCGCTGCACCCGCGCTATAGCCGCGCGCAGCACGAGCGCGTGATCACCGAACTCTACGGTCGTCTGAAGAGCCTGACGATGCTGGCCCGCCAGTACGACATCGGTATCAACATCGACGCCGAGGAAGCGGATCGCCTGGAAATCTCGCTCGACCTGCTTGAGCGGCTCTGCTTCGAGCCGGAGCTGGCCGGTTGGAACGGCATCGGCTTCGTGGTGCAGGGCTATCAGAAGCGCTGCCCGTTCGTGATCGATTATCTGATCGACCTGGCGCGCCGTAGCCGGCACCGCCTGATGATCCGCCTGGTCAAGGGCGCGTACTGGGATAGCGAGATCAAGCGCGCCCAGGTCGACGGCCTGGAGGGCTACCCGGTCTACACGCGCAAGGTCTACACCGATGTGTCGTATGTGGCCTGCGCCCGCAAGCTGCTGTCGGTGCCCGACGCGATTTATCCACAGTTCGCCACCCACAACGCCCACACGCTGTCGGCCATCTACCAGATCGCCGGCCAGAACTATTACCCCGGGCAGTACGAATTCCAGTGCCTGCACGGCATGGGCGAGCCGCTGTACGACCAGGTGGTGGGCCCGGTGGCGGACGGCAAATTCAACCGGCCGTGCCGGATCTACGCGCCGGTCGGCACCCACGAAACGCTGCTGGCGTACCTGGTGCGCCGCCTGCTGGAGAACGGCGCCAACACCTCGTTCGTGAACCGGATCGCCGACGAGACGATCGCGCTCGACGATCTCGTCGCCGACCCGGTGGCCGTGGTCGAAACCATGCACAAGACCGAGGGCGTGCTTGGCCTGCCGCATCCGCGTATCCCGCAGCCGCGCGCGCTGTATGGCAAGTCGCGCGCCAATTCGGCCGGCATCGACCTGTCGAACGAACATCGGTTGGCGTCGCTGTCGTCCGCGCTGCTGGCCGGCACCAGCGAGACGCCGCGCGCGGAACCGCTGCTCGGCGCCGCAGTGGCGGGCACGGATACCACGTCCGAGCCGGTACTGAATCCGGCGGATCGTCGCGACGTAGTGGGGCAGGTCAGCGAGGCAACGCCGGCTGAGATCGAAGCCGCGCTTGTGGCCGCCGTCAACGTGGCGCCGATCTGGCAGGCCACGCCGCCCGAAGTGCGTGCTGCCGCGCTGGAACGTGCCGCCGACCTGATGGAAGCCCAGATGCAGTCGCTGATGGGCATCATCATGCGCGAGGCCGGCAAGACGTTTTCGAACGCCATCGCCGAAGTGCGCGAGGCGGTCGACTTCCTGCGCTACTACGCGGTGCAGGTCCGCGCGTCGTTCTCGAACGATACCCATCGCCCCCTTGGTCCGGTGGTCTGCATCAGCCCGTGGAATTTCCCGCTGGCGATCTTCACCGGCCAGGTGGCCGCCGCGCTGGCAGCCGGGAATCCGGTGCTGGCCAAGCCGGCAGAACAGACGCCGCTGATTGCCGCCGCCGCCGTGCGCCTGCTGCGCGACGC
>NZ_ANKP01000231.1:0-54009 GCF_000319775.1 Cupriavidus sp. HMR-1 | reverse complement strand
CGGCCGCTCGAAACACCGCCCCGGCGAACTCTCGGGCGGCGAGCGCCAGCGCGTGGCAATTGCCCGCGCGCTGGTCGGAAAGCCGGCCTGCGTACTGGCCGATGAGCCGACCGGCAACCTCGACGACCACACGGCAGGCGGCGTGTACGACCTGATGCTGGAACTGTCACGCACGCTGGGCACGAGCTTCGTGATCGTCACCCACGACCTTGATCTGGCTGGCCGTTGCGACCGCGTGCTGCGGCTGCGCGACGGTCATCTGCATCAAGAGCGTTGAGCGCCGGTAGCCAACCCACAGTCTTCCCTTCGCTTTCACTCAGCCCCCGCCATGTGGATCGATACGCACTGCCACCTCGACGCCAGCGAGTTCGATGCCGACCGGGCTGATGTCACGGATGCGGCTGCGGCAGCCGGTGTGACCGGCATTGTGTTGCCGGCCGTCGCAGTGGCGAACTTCGACGTGGTGCGTGGGCTGGCGCATGCCGACCCACGCTGCGTCTATGCGCTCGGCATCCACCCGCTGTACTCGCGGGCCGCCGGGCAGGCCGATCTCGATGAACTGCGCCGCCAGGTGACGGCGTCGATCGACGACCCGCGCCTCGTTGCCATTGGCGAAATCGGGCTCGACTTCTTCGTGCCTGGGCTCGACGCCACCCATCAAACCTGGCTGTACGCGGAGCAGTTGAAGATCGCGCGCGACTTCGACCTGCCCGTGCTGCTGCACGTGCGCAAGTCGCAGGACCAGATCCTGGCGCAGCTGCGTCGCGCGGGCGTGCGGCAGGGTATCGCCCATGCGTTCAACGGCAGTCACGATCAGGCGCACCACTACGTGACCCACGGCATGAAGCTCGGATTCGGCGGCAACGTGACGTTTTCCCGAGCGCGGCAGATCCGCCGCCTGGCCGCCGAATTGCCGATCGAGTCGATCGTGCTGGAAACGGACGCGCCCGATATCGCGCCCGCCTGGCTTTCCGACGATCAGTTCGGCGAGCAGCACAAGGCCCGTAATACGCCTGCGGAAGTGGTGGGCGTGGCGCGCGTCATGGCCGAGCTGCGCGGCGTCTCGGAACGAGAGCTCGCCGATACCATGTGGCGCAATTCCGTGGCCGCGCTGCCAAGACTGGCGGCGTTCGCGGATGTCATGGCCCCTCGCTAGGCGGCCCTCAGCGCTCCGCGCGCAGATTTAACCTTCTGACACACCGACGTATCGCTCGGTCACGTTTCCCAGCTGTCAATCGCAGTACAAATAAGCCCTTCAGCAATCAGATGCGGGGGCGTGCCTTGCTATGCGTGCAGTGCTGCTCGCGTTCGTGGTGGGCTGCTGGTGGTTGCAGCAGCAGGCAGCATTGCCGGGGCCATGGGATTGGGTCGGTTGTGGGTGTTTTGCGCTGGTTGGACAGCTTGGGGTCTGGGGGTTGCGTGGGCGTGGGGCGCGATGGGTAATCTGGGTTCGATGGTTGGTGAGCTTGTCGATCGCGGCACTCGTGGGGCTGGGTTGGTCGGCGTGGCGGGCGGACGTGCGGCTCGGCGCGTGGCTGGACCCGTCGCTGGCAGGGCGTGACCAGATCATCGATGGTGTTGTCAGCGGATTGCCGGACGCGGCCCCGCACGGCACGCGGTTCCTGTTCACGGTGGAGAGCGGGGCGTCGGGTGGCGTGGCGATGGGAGATCGCCACGAAGGGGTGGCGCCACTGTCAATAGCGCCATTACCGCACAGGGTATTGCTGACGTGGCGAGATCCGCCGGAGGTGCTGCAGCCCGGCCAGCGCCATCGGTTGACGGTCCGTCTGCGCAGGCCGCGCGGTCTCGCGAATCCGCATGGTTTCGACTATGGCTACTGGCTACTTGCCGAAGGCATCGGGGCGACGGGCTATGTACGCCACGGTCAGTTGCTGGATCGTGATGTCGCGATGCCGTTGTCGATCCGGATCACGCAGTGGCGGGCCGGATTGCGTGACCGCTTGTGGGCGGCGTTGCCGTCCGATGCGCAATACCGGGCAGTGCTCGTCGCGCTGGTGATCGGTGATCAGCGGGGCATTGGGCAGGCGGACTGGGATGTGTTCCGACGTACCGGCATCTCCCATCTGGTCAGCATCTCCGGGCTGCACATCACGATGATATCGGGGGTGGCTGCGGCGCTGGCGGGCCTGCTTTGGCGCCATTCGTTCGGCATCGGGCGCTGGCTCCGGCGGCCGCTGCCGCTGATCTGGCCCGCGCAGAAGGTGGCGATGGTGGTAGCGGTGCAGGCGGCGCTCGGCTACGGGCTGATTGCGGGCATGCAGATTCCGGCACTGCGCACGGTATCGATGCTGATGGTCGCTGCCGTGGCGCTGTGGAGCGGGCGGACACCACCGCCGACGGTAGTGCTCGCCTGGGCGGCGGGGATCTCGGTGGCCATCGATCCATGGGCGGTGATGTCACCGGGCTTCTGGCTGTCATTTGGCGCGGTGGCGGTGATCTTCCTGGGCGCGCGGGGCGACGGCAGTGGGGATGGGGAGACGGTGGAGGAACGGCAGGCGGATCCGAGAAGCTGGGTGAGCCGCTGGATGAGCCGGATTGGGGGCGTGGTTGCCGAGGCGGCGCGCACGCAATGGTCGGTGACTATTGGGCTCGTACCGTTGACGCTTCTGCTGTTCGGGCAGGTATCGGTGGTATCCGTGTTCGCCAATGCCGTGGCGATTCCGGTGGTCAGTCTGCTTGTTACGCCGCTGGCGCTGGCTGGCGCGGTGTTGCCGCCTGACTGGGCTGCGCCGTTGCTGTGGATTGCCCACAAAGCGCTGGAGTGGTTGGTCGGGGGGCTCGCGTGGCTGGCCGCGCCTGCGTGGGCGGTATGGGAGGCCGCGCATCCGGGGACGGTGGCGACCGGGCTGGCATTGGCTGGTGTCTACGTCCTGCTCATCCCCCGTCCGTCCGATGCGAAAGGCGCCAGGCGAGTGCGGATCGTGCCGCGCTGGTTGGGCGCGCTGCTGATGGCGCCGATGCTCTCGGCCGGGCGCGAGCCGGTGGAGGAAGGGGAAATGCGCGTGACGGCGCTCGACGTCGGGCAGGGTGAAGCCGTGCTCGTGGAAACGCGCCGCCACGCGCTGCTCTACGACACAGGGCCTTCGTATGTGTCGGGTGCCAGCGCAGGTGGTCAGGTGATCGTGCCCTATCTCCGCGCGACCGGGGTGCGGCATCTGGACATGCTGATGGTCAGCCATGAGCATGACGACCACGCGGGCGGCGTTGAAGCTGTGCTGCAGGCCGTGCCGGTAGCGCGGGGGCTGACCGCCGAAGGGCCTGGGAACAAGCCACTGCCACGCTTGCCGGAGGGGCGCGCGTGGCAGCCGTGTCTGGCTGGCGTTGCGTGGCGTTGGGATGGTGTGGAGTTCGAGGTCCTGCACCCGACGGAAGAGGATCTGGCGCAGCGGCGCCTGTCGGCCAACGCCCGGAGTTGCGTGCTCCGCGTGGCAACGGCGCAGCGCAGCGTGCTGCTGACCGGCGATATTGGTGTATCGGAGGAGCGGCGGCTGATCGATAGCGAACTAGGTGAGCGATTGCGCGCGGATTTCCTGCTGGTGCCGCATCACGGCAGTGGCACGTCTTCGCATGCGGCATTCCTGCGGGCTGTAGGGCCCGAAGTGGCGGTGTTTCAGCTCGGTTTCGCAAACCGGCACAGGCATCCGCGTGAAGATGTCTGGCAGCGGTACGCGCGTGCAGGGGCGGCGCGGTATCGCACCGATGAAACCGGCGCGGTGTCGATCGTTACTGGCGGCGGCGACTACGTGGTGACGTCGTTCCGCCAGCAACAGCGCCGTTATTGGCGGGACGCGCCCCCCGCGCCACGGTGAGCTGCGGGCTTGGTAGTCTTGCTGGCGGGGCTGTCTGGGCTGTCGGATTTTGTCGGACGACGCGCTGCACGGCTCGGTTTGGATGCTTGTGATGTCGCCTCGGATGCGGTCGTGGCCGAGGTCGATGCCGGAGTCTTGCCTAGCGGCGTCGGATCGGCCCCCGCAATCCGGCGCTCGCGCAGATGTGCCTTGGCTCGCTGCAGGCCTGCGGCGACCGAGTCGGCGCGATCCAGTGCCACGCCTGCGGCCAGCACGTCGCCGAGCACGAGATGGCAGATGCGCGAAGTCATGGGCGTATAGACCTCGCTGTCCTCTTCGACGTCGGAGAAGACGCAGACGTCCGCAAGGCGGGCGAGCGGTGATCCGCTATGGGTCAGCGCCAGCACGCTGGCGCCGCTGCTGCGCGCCAGCGTGGCGGCGGTGAGCATGTCCCATGTGCGGCCGCTGTTGGACACCAGCACGGCGACATCGCCCGGGCGCAGCAGCGCTGCGGACATGCTGAACACGTGCGGGTCCGAATAGGCCGTGGTGGGAATGCCCAGGCGGAAGAACTTGTGCTGGATGTCGAGCGCAACGATGCCCGAGTTGCCGCAGCCATAAAACTCGATGCGGCGCGCCCCGGCCAGTAGCCGGATACCGTGCTCGATCTGGTCGGCGGACAGCGCGTTGCGCACGGACATCAGCGTGGCGATGGTGCGATCGAACACCTTGCCGGCGATATCGGCAGGCCGATCGTCGGCTTCCACATCCTGGTGAACGAAGGGCGTGCCACCCCCCACATTCTGAGCGAACTGAAGCTTGAACTCCTTGAAGCCGTCGTAGCCAAGCGCGGCGCAGAAGCGGGCGATCGTGGGCTGCGAGACACCGGCCCGTTCCGCTAGTTCCGGCATGGTCAGCCGGATGACGCTCGCACCGTGTCGTGCCACGTAATCGGCCAGGCGGCGTTCGGACGGGCGTAGCGAGTCGTAGACGGCAAGGATTCTGTCGCGCATGGTGAGAGAGTGCGGGATCGTGCGTAAAGGTATTGGGGGGGGGCGCCGGTTGTGTCGGTGTCCCTGGGCTGGCTTCGGTGCAGCCTCGGTAATGTAGAGATTCTACACAGATTGCGAGGATTCTCGGAAGGGCTTACGTGGGGTGTTGTGCTCGGGATTTACCCGGATTTCCCATAAAAACGCCCATCGACCTGAGGCTCATATCTTCCGGTGGCGTGAGTCTCTTGGATATAATGTAGAAATTCTACATGCCGAGGCATCCAATGAGTGCCTCGGCTTCCCCACCAGGAAGAACTCCAACATGTCCCAAGCCGTTCATGCCGAGGTACTGGCCGTCACGCAACGCATTGTCGACCGCAGTCGCGCCAGCCGGGCAGCCTATCTGGCCAGGTGCGAGCGCGCCCAGCAGGAACTCGGGCCCTTGCGTGGCATGTCCTGCGCGAACCTTGCCCACGGCTACGCCGCACTGCCTTCGGACGACAAGCTCAAGCTGCGGGTCGAGCATGCCCCGAATCTTGGCATCGTGACCGCCTACAACGACATGCTGTCCGCCCACCAGCCCTATGAGCGTTACCCGGCCGTGATTCGCGAAGCCGCGCGCGCCGTGGGAGGCGTGGCGCAGGTGGCAGGTGGCGTGCCGGCCATGTGTGACGGGATTACCCAGGGCAATGCCGGCATGGAGTTGTCGCTGTTCTCGCGCGATGCGATCGCGATGGGTACGGCCGTCGCGCTGTCGCACAACACGTTCGATGCGGCGTTGATGCTGGGCGTGTGCGACAAGATCGTGCCGGGATTGCTGATGGGGGCGCTGCAGTTTGGCCATCTGCCGATCGTGTTCGTCCCGGCCGGGCCGATGGCAACGGGCCTGTCGAACAAGGAAAAGGCGCGTGTGCGCCAGCTCTATGCCACCGGGCAGGTCGGGCGCGATGCGTTGCTGGAGGCCGAATGCGCCGCCTATCATGGCGCGGGTACCTGCACCTTCTATGGCACCGCCAACAGCAACCAGTTCCTGATGGAGATCATGGGCCTGCACATGCCCGGCTCGGCGTTCGTGCACCCGGACAGCGGCCTGCGTGACCCGCTGACCGCCGCGGCAGCCCAGCGGGCGCTGGCGCTGATCGCTCGCGGTGACGCCTATACCCCGCTGGCGAAGATTGTCGATGAACGGGCGATCGTCAACGCGATGGTTGGCCTGCTGGCCACTGGTGGCTCGACCAACCACACGATTCACCTGGTGGCGATGGCACGTGCCGCCGGCATCCTGATCGACTGGAACGATTTCAACGGCCTGTCAGCCATCACGCCATTGCTGGCGCGTGTGTATCCGAATGGCTCGGCCGATGTGAACCATTTTCACGCAGCGGGCGGCGTGGCCTATGTGATTGCCCAACTGCTCGACGCCGGTCTGCTGCACGAGGACGTGCAGACCGTGGCGGGCCCCGGCCTGAAGCGCTACACCGAGGAGCCGGTCATGACCGATGGCGTGCTGCGCTGGCGGGCTGGCCCGGCCACGAGCGGGGATGAGTCGGTGCTGGCGCCAGCGTCGGCGCCGTTCTCGCCCGAGGGGGGGCTGCGGCTGATGGCGGGCAACCTGGGGCGCGGGGTGATCAAGGTCTCGGCCGTGGCCGACGAGCACCGGGTGGTGGAGGCGCCGGCGCGAGTTTTCGATTCGCAGGAAGCGCTGCAGGCCGCCTTCGAGGCGGGCGAGCTCGATCGTGACGTGGTGGCCGTGGTGCGCTTCCAGGGCCCGAATGCCAATGGCATGCCCGAGTTGCACCGGCTTACCCCCGCGCTTGGCGCGTTGCAGGATGCCGGACGCAAGGTCGCGCTGGTAACCGATGGCCGCATGTCGGGTGCGTCGGGCAAGGTGCCCGCCGTAATCCATGTCGGGCCGGAGGCGCTGGCAGGCGGGCCGCTGGCTCGGGTGCGCGACGGCGATGTCATTCGCGTGGACGCATTGGCGGGCACACTCGATCTGGTGGGCGATGCTGCCACCCAGGCTAACTTTGCCGGGCGAGTGCCGGCAGCGGCGCCAGCCGACGAATTCGCCCGTTTCAGCATGGGCCGGGGCCTGTTCGGCCTGTTCCGCCGCCATGCGCGGACCGCCGAGGAGGGGGGCAGCGCGCTGGACCTGTCCGAAGCCGATGCGCTGGCGCCCGCTGTCCAAACGGCGTCCGCCGTCGCACAATAGGCGGGCCGTCAGGCGGCGCTCGCGCCAATCATTCCGTTTCTCTTGCGTATTCTTCCGGGGTGCCCGGCAGCACGCGCTGCACCCCGGAAGCACCTTCGCGCCACATCGACGTGGCCGAAGGCTACCGACAAGGATGGCAACACCATCCGACACATGATCGATGGAGCAGACATGATCTATATCCTGATGGGCGTTTCCGGCAGCGGCAAGAGCACGGTCGGCCAGATGCTGGCGGACCGGCTTCATTGCGGCTTCCACGACGCGGACAGCTTTCACAGCGACGCCAACAAGGCCAAGATGCACGCCGGCATCCCATTGACCGATGACGACCGCTGGCCCTGGCTGGACGCAATGCGGGCCGCCATCGACACCGCCCGCGCCGAGGGCCGCACCCACGTATTCACATGTTCGGCGCTGCGCCAGGTCTATCGGGACCGCCTGCTGCCGTCGGACGGCGGCGTGACCTTCGTGTTCATGAAGGGCGACGCCTCGACCATCGGCAGCCGCCTGTCCGCGCGCACGGACCATTTTTTCAATCCCGCGCTGCTCCAGAGCCAGTTCGAGACCCTGGAGGAGCCTTGCGACGCGCTCGTGCTCGATATTCGCCGCACCCCTGAGGCACTGGTCGAGGATATTCTTGAAAAATGCCCGCCGGCATCGGCCTCCTGTTCCGGGAAGGCGCCCTGAATCACCTGTGGCTGGCAAGCATCTTGCTAAATCGTTTTCTGTGTGCCGGCGCGTGTCACTTGTGTGCAACCCCTTGCGGGTTCAGTCGGTACGGATATGCTGAAGGAGTCGACTCGACAAGGCATCGATAAACGGGCGGCGGCGGTTGGTATCAGGCAGTAACCGGGAGACAACCACCGGAGGACAACCGCGGCAAGGCGCCCAATTTCACGAAGGAGCGGCCATCATGGCGGCGCGGTTTTTCGACGAGATGCTGGAAGGGCGAGAGGACGGAGCAACCGAGGCCATCGAGGCCGGGCGGGCGCTGCCGTCGGGGGCGGTCAGGCCCCACTACCGGAACTTTGCCGAATGGCTGGGGCGGCAGTCTGCGGCGACGATGAGCAACAAGCGCGCGGAAGCGGATCTGATCTTCCGGCGTGTGGGTATCACCTTTGCCGTCTACGGCGACAAGGATGAGTCCAACAGCGGAACCGAGCGGACCATTCCGTTCGACGTGATTCCGCGCATTTTCCCGGCCAGCGAGTGGGCCACGCTCGAGCGCGGCCTGCGGCAACGCGTCGCGGCGCTAAACCGCTTCATCCACGACATCTACCACGGGCAGGACATCATCCGTGCCGGCGTGATTCCGCCGGACCAGATCTACAACAATGCGCAGTACCGCCCGGAAATGCTGGGCATCGACGTGCCTCGCGACATCTACGCGCACGTGGCCGGCATCGACGTCGTACGCGCGGGCGAGGGCGAGTTCTACGTTCTCGAAGACAACCTGCGGGTGCCATCGGGCGTGTCGTACATGCTCGAGAACCGCAAGATGATGATGCGGCTGTTCCCCGACCTGTTCGCCCGCAACCGCGTGGCCCCGGTGGCGCACTATCCCGATCTGCTGCTGGACATGCTGCGCAGCGTGTCGCCGCAGAATATCGCCGATCCGACCGTCGTCGTGCTCACGCCGGGCATGTATAACTCGGCCTACTTCGAGCACGCGTTCCTGGCCCAGCAGATGGGCGTCGAACTGGTGGAAGGCAATGACCTGTTCGTCGAGGACGACCACCTCTATATGCGCACCACGCAGGGGCCGCAGCGTATCGACGTGATCTACCGGCGCGTGGACGACGATTTCCTCGACCCGCTCGTTTTTCGCCACGATTCCGCGCTGGGTGCGGCCGGGCTGCTCTCGGTCTACCGTGCCGGCAACGTGACGATCAGCAATGCGATCGGAACGGGCGTGGCCGACGACAAGTCGATCTACCCGTACGTGCCCGACATGATCCGCTTCTATCTCGGCGAGGAACCCATCCTGTCGAACGTGCCGACCTACATGTGCCGGCGTCCGGACGACCTGCAGTACGTGCTCGACCATATGCAGGATCTTGTGGTCAAGGAAACGCATGGCGCCGGCGGCTACGGCATGCTCGTGGGGCCGGCCGCGACGCGCGCGGAGATCGACCAGTTCCGGGAGGTCGTGAAATCGCGCCCCGAGCAGTACATCGCGCAGCCGACGCTGGCGTTGTCGACTTGCCCGACCTATGTCGATGCGGGCATCGCGCCGCGCCATATCGACCTTCGCCCGTTCGTGCTGTCGGGCAAGGAGGTGCGCATGGTGCCGGGTGGGCTGACGCGGGTGGCGTTGAGAGAAGGCTCGCTCGTGGTCAATTCGTCGCAGGGCGGCGGCACCAAGGACACCTGGGTGCTGGAACGCTAGGAAACCGTTTCAGAATGATTCTGGCGTGGTTGCGCGGCCTTGCCGTACCGCTTCACCCTGGCCAGAACCGCTTCGCTTCAATCTGCAACGGCTTCTAAGTCCACAGGCGCTGTTTGCCGGGAGATTTCACCATGCTGAGCCGTACCGCCGACCACCTGTTCTGGATGGCCCGCTATACCGAACGCGCGGAGAATACTGCGCGCATGCTCGACGTCAACTACCAGACTTCGCTGCTGCCGCAATCGGCCGAAGTGGCCGAGCAGGGTTGGTGGGCGATGCTCGATATCTCCGAATTGACCCAGGCCTACGACCACAAGTACGGCTTGCTGCACCGTGACGACGTGATCGACTTCATGGTGCGCGACATGACCAATGTCTCGTCGATCATGAGCTGCCTGCGCGCGGCCCGCGAGAATGCGCGCGCGGTGCGTGGATCGCTGACGACCGAGGTCTGGGAGACCATCAACACCACCTGGCTCGACGTCCAGCGCATGATCGCCGATGGCGAGCTGCACGAAGATCCATCGCGCTTCTTCGAGTGGGTAAAGTTCCGCTCGCATCTGGCCCGTGGCGTCCAGTTCGGCACCATGCTCAAGGACGATGCGTTCCACTTCATGCGGCTTGGCACCTTCCTGGAGCGGGCCGACAACACCGCGCGGATTCTCGACGTCAAGTTTCAGGCCTCGGGCCGCGACGACAGCGACCCGAACCGCGAGCAGAACGATTTTTATCACTGGGCGGCCGTGTTGCGGTCGGTCTCCGGCTTCGAGGTCTATCGCAAGATCTACCGTGCCGTGATCACGCCGCAGCGCGTGGCGGAACTGCTGGTCCTGCGGCCCGACATGCCGCGTTCGCTGGTTTCCAGCATGGACGAAGTGGTTGCGATTCTGGCGCTGGTGTCGAACCAGCAGTCGGCGGAGACCGAAAGGCAGGCTGGTAAACTTCACGCAGACCTAAAGTACGCGCGCATCGACGACATTTTCGCCGTCGGCCTGCATGCCTACCTGACCAGCTTCCTGGAGCGCATCGGCGACCTCGGCAATGGCATCAGCCGGGATTTCCTCGTGCCGCTGCTGGCTGCCTGACCGTTGCAGGAACGCCCGGCGCCATGCGCCGGGTGTGCGGCATCCCCGACTGGGGCCGGCATGCATGTGGCGCGAGATATACCCGTGAAATACAAGATCCATCATAAGACCATCTACCGCTACACCGAGCCGGTGCGCCGCAGCGTGCATGAGCTGCGTCTGGCGCCCCGCAGCGGCCCGCTGCAGTCCGTGCAGTACTGGACGCTTTCCGCGCCGGGCAACCTGTCCGAAGCGCGTGACGGTTTCGGCAATATCGTCCACAACTTCACGATGGCCGGCCCGGCCCGTACGATTGCGATCGTCGCTACCGGCGAGGTCGAGGTCAGGATCGATCCAGCCCCAACGGGCCAGGCGGGCGCCGATGCCGGGGAGGGTGGTCATGGCGCTTTCCAGGACCTGCCAGAAGCTGGTGAGTCGCGCGTGTCGCCGCTCTATTTTCTTTCGGGCACGCCGCTGACCCAGGCGCCGGCGGACATGCAGGCGTTCGCGGCCCCATACCTGGCCGCTGGTCACGAGGTGCCGGCCCTGCTGGCATTGGCCGACGGCATCGCCGACCGGGTCCAGTATCGGGCCAATACGACCGATGTCGGCACGTCCGCCGTCGAGGCTTTCCGGCTGGGTAGCGGGGTCTGCCAGGATCAGGCGCAGGTTATGGTGGCGGCATGTCGCGCGCTCGGCATTCCGGCCCGCTATGTCAGTGGCTACTTCTACGATGCGGCCGCAGCCTCGCTGGCCAGTCATGCCTGGGCCGACATTTGTCTGAACGCGGACCGCGGGCTCTGGTGCAGCATCGATGTCACGCATCGCTGCATCACCGATGGACGCCACGTCCGCCTTGCCGTGGGGCGTGACTATGCCTCGGCCGCACCAATCCGGGGCATTCTCGAAGGCGGGGCCGGGGAAACAATGGAAGTCGACATCGAGATCACGCCGCTGGTCTGAAATGGCGCGGGCTGGTTGGTTCGACGTGCGGCGGCAGAGTAATCCTTCGGTATTCATACACCGCCGTTGCGCCTGCCGTGCGGCTAGAATGGGGCGTTGCCGTCGCGCCTCTGTCAACCCGAACCCATGACGTACTGTGTAGCCATGCGGCTGGATGCCGGTCTGGTATTCCTGTCTGATTCCCGTACCAACGCCGGTGTGGATGCCATTTCCACCGCGCGCAAGATGACCGTATTCGAGGAGCCGGGCGACCGCGTCATGGTGCTGCTTACCTCCGGCAATCTCGCGATCAGCCAGTCTGTGCGCCAATGCCTGGCCGAGGCGCGTGACGAAAAGCGCTCGCTGTGGACCGCGCGCGACATGTTCGAGGCGGTCACCATCGTCGGCGAGGCGGTGCGCGCCGTGCACAAGCGCGATGCCCATGCGTTGCGCGAGGCTGGCATCGAATTCAGCGTCAACCTGATCTTCGGTGGGCAGATCCGGGGCGAGCGCACGCGTCTGTTCCATGTCTACGCGGCAGGCAACTTCATCGAGGCCACGCCCGAGAACTGTTACTTCCAGATTGGCGAGGCCAAGTATGGCAAGCCGATCGTCGACCGTGTCATCACGCCGTCGGTGCCGCTGGGCGAGGCGGCCAAGTGCGCGCTGGTCTCGATGGATTCCACGCTGAAGTCGAATATCTCGGTCGGTTTGCCGCTCGACCTGCTGGTCTACGAGGCCGATTCGCTCCGCGTGACGCGCTTCGTCAGCATCGACGAGAAGAACGCATACTTCCGCATGATCCGCGACACCTGGGGGCAGCGCCTGCGCCAGGTTTTCGGCGAGATCGCCAATCCCGAATGGGATGCGAGCCAGCCGGCCGAATTCCCGCTGGCACGCGACGAAGCCGATCGCTGGGGCCAGCCGGTTCGGGCCAGCCGCGACCGAAGCTGATTCTTTTCATTCCAGGTTTTTCCGACTCATTCCATCGACTTGCCGCCATGCGCGACATCCTGCTCTTTTCCCACGCCAACGGTTTTCCGGTGCCGATCTATCGCAAGCTGTTCGGCGCGCTAGACGACACCTTCGACATCCGCGCCGTCGAACGTTACGGCCACAATCCCAAGTTTCCGGTCACGCGCGAGTGGCCGCATCTGGTCGACGAACTGCTTGGCGAGCTGGATCGCCCGGGGCGGAGCGGTGCCGACGCGCCCAAGGTCTGGCTGGTCGGCCATTCGCTGGGCGGTTTCCTGTCGCTGATGGCCGCGCTGCGTCGGCCGCAGCGGGTGCGGGGCGTGGTGATGCTGGATTCACCGATCATCGCCGGCTGGAAGGCGTCACTGGTGCGCGCGTCCCAGATGCTGGGGCTCGACGAGAAGCCGGGCCCCGCCGCCGTCACCAAGAACCGGCGCACCCATTGGCCCGATACCGACGCGGTCTGGAGTCATTTTCAGTCCAAGCGCAATTTCAAGGTGTGGGATCCCGAGGTCCTGCGCGACTACGCCGAGCATGGGACCGAGCCCACTGGTGTGGCCAACGAACGCAAGCTGCGCTTCGATCGCGAGGTCGAATACTGGATCTACCGGACGCTGCCGACCAGCCTTGGCCGCAAGGTGGCGCGTGGCGCGCCGATCCCGGTCAGCTTCGTTGCAGGCACCCGCTCGCGCGAGGTTAGGCAGGCGGGGCTCGGCGCAACCCGCAAGCTCGTGGGCGACCGGCTGCGCTATATCGAAGGCGGCCACCTGTATCCAATGGAGCGGCCCCTCGAGACCGCCGGTCTGGTGCGGGACCTGATCGAGGAAATGCGCAAGTCCGGGCGCTGAAGTCCAGGAAGCCGGCGCGCGCGGCGCCGGCTCGGCTTGCGGTACGGCTTGCAGTGCGGCGTATGCGCCGCAGGCCGCCTTTGCGTGCCGGGCCGACACCCCGATTTCACAAATTCGGCGTCGGCGGGGATCGGGCTCTCATGTATAATCCCGATTTCCCCGGCAAGCTCGGTTTATGACCAAATTCGTCTTCGTCACCGGTGGCGTCGTCTCTTCTCTCGGCAAGGGCATCGCTGCTGCTTCGCTCGCGGCTATTCTCGAGTCGCGCGGCCTCAAAGTCACCCTCCTCAAGCTCGATCCCTACATCAACGTCGATCCCGGCACGATGAGCCCCTTCCAGCATGGCGAGGTGTTCGTGACCGAAGATGGCGCGGAAACCGACCTCGATCTGGGTCACTACGAGCGCTTCGTGTCGGCCAAGATGCGGAAGTCGAACAACTTCACGACTGGCCAGATCTACGAATCGGTGATCCGCAAGGAACGCCGCGGCGAGTACCTCGGCAAGACCGTTCAGGTCATTCCCCATATCACGAACGAAATCCAGGCTTTCGTCGAGCGTGGCGCTGCTGCGTCGCATGACGGCAAGGCCGACGTGGCACTGGTGGAGATCGGCGGCACGGTGGGTGACATCGAGTCGCTGCCGTTCCTGGAAGCCGCGCGCCAGATGAGTCTGCGCATGGGCCGCAATCACTGCGCGTTCGTGCACCTGACGCTGGTGCCGTTCATCGCCAGCGCCGGCGAGCTCAAGACCAAGCCGACCCAGCACTCGGTGCAGAAGCTCCGCGAAATCGGCATTTCGCCGACCGCGCTGCTGTGCCGCGCCGACCGCCCGATTCCGGACGACGAGCGCGCCAAGATTTCGCTGTTCGCCAACATCCCGCAGGAAGCCGTGATCTCGGTCTGGGATGCCGACAGCATCTACAAGATTCCGCAGATGCTCAACGAGCAGGGCCTCGACCGCCTGATCTGCGAGGAACTGCGTCTGGACCCGAAACCGGCTGACCTGTCGATGTGGCAGAAGCTGGTCAACGCGCAGGAAAACCCCGAGCATGAAATCACGATCGGCATGGTTGGCAAGTACGTCGACCTGACCGAGTCGTACAAGTCACTGATCGAGGCGCTGCGCCACGCCGGCATGCATACCGCCACGCGCGTGAACATCGAGTACATCGATTCGGAAGAGCTCGAGTCGGGTCACCTCGAAGTGCTGAAGCCGTTGGATGCCATCCTGGTGCCGGGCGGTTTCGGCAAGCGCGGCACCGAAGGCAAGATCCGCGCGATCCAGTATGCCCGCGAGAACAAGGTGCCGTACCTGGGCATCTGCCTGGGTATGCAGCTCGCCGTGATCGAATTCGCGCGTCACGTTGCCAGCATGGGCGACGCCAATTCGACCGAATTCAACCTCGACACGGAACACCCGGTGGTCGCGCTGATCACCGAGTGGGTCGATCGCGACGGCAAGGTGGAACAGCGTTCGGCGGACTCCGACCTCGGCGGCACGATGCGTCTGGGCGCCCAGCGCGTGCCTATCAAGACCGGCACCAAGGCCTCGCAGATCTATGGCGCCGAAGTCAACGAGCGTCATCGTCACCGCTACGAAGTCAACAACCACTATGTGCCGGAGCTGGAAAAGGCTGGCATGGTGATCTCGGCGCGCACGCCGACCGAGAACCTGCCGGAGATGATGGAACTGCCGGAATCGATGCACCCGTGGTTCGTCGGCGTTCAGTTCCACCCGGAATTCACCTCGACGCCGCGTGATGGCCACCCGCTGTTCAAGGCCTACGTGGAAGCCGCGCTCGCCGCGCAACGCCAAGGCGCCTGAGGCGCTGGTGGGGAAGGAAACTGCCATGAAACTGTGTGGATTCGACGTCGGCCTCGACAAGCCGTTTTTCCTGATCGCTGGCCCGTGCGTGATCGAGTCCGAGCAGATGGCGCTCGATACGGCCGGCGAGCTGAAGGCGATCACGGGTGAACTGGGCATTCCGTTCATCTACAAGTCGTCGTTCGACAAGGCCAACCGGTCGTCGGGCAAGTCGTTCCGCGGCCTCGGCATGGAAAAGGGTCTTGAGATCCTGGCCACGGTAAAGCGTCAGATCGGTGTGCCGGTGCTCACCGACATCCACGAGATCGACGAGATCAAGCCCGTCGCGGCCGTGGTGGATGTGCTGCAGACACCGGCCTTCCTGTGCCGCCAGACTGATTTCATCCGTGCCTGCGCCCAGAGTGGCAAGCCGGTGAACATCAAGAAGGGCCAGTTCCTGGCGCCGCACGACATGAAGAACGTGATCGACAAGGCACGTGACGCTGCCCGTGAGGCGGGTCTGCCTGATGACGTCTTCATGGCCTGCGAGCGTGGCGTTTCCTTCGGCTACAACAATCTCGTCTCCGACATGCGCTCCCTGGCGATCATGCGCGAGACGGGCGCCCCCGTGGTGTTCGATGCCACCCACTCGGTGCAGTTGCCGGGTGGCCAGGGCACCAGCTCGGGCGGCCAGCGCGAATTCGTGCCGGTGCTCTCGCGCGCCGCGGTGGCTACGGGCGTGGCGGGTCTGTTCATGGAGACCCACCCCGATCCGAGCAAGGCGATGTCGGACGGCCCCAACGCCGTGCCGCTGTCGCGCATGAAGGAACTGCTGACTGTGCTGCGCGATCTCGACAGCATGGTCAAGCGTGCCGGCTTCCTGGAAGACAACTTCGGCTGGCCGGCCTGCGCCTGAGCCTGCCTTGGCAACTGCCGCCCGCGCCTGACGCGGGCGGTGCTGTTTCTGGTGCCGCTGCCGGACCTCCGGCTTCAATGCTGACGAAACGGTATCGAAAGACAATACAAAAGATTCGGAGATAGCGCATGGCCGCCGGTTATATCATCGCGTACGTCGATGTGACAGATCCCCAGCAGTACGAGCAGTACAAGGTGCTTTCCACGAAAGCCATGCAGGCGCACGGCGCGGAAGTGCTGGTGCGCGGCGGCCAGACCGAACGGCTCGAGGGTGATTGGGGCCCCACGCGCGTCGTGGTCCTGAAGTTCCAGAGCTACGAAGCCGCCCGCGCGTTCCACGCCAGCGAGGAATACCTGGCGGCGCGCAAGTCCCGCGAGCATGCGGCGAAGATGAACATGATCGTCGTGGAAGGCATCTGACATATTCGTCGGGCATCCTGCGCGGTAATAAGATTCACCAGATTCAACAGTCCAGAGAGGAAATATGAGTGCAATCGTAGATATCATCGGTCGTGAGGTTCTCGACTCGCGCGGCAATCCCACCGTCGAGTGCGACGTGCTGCTGGAGTCGGGCGTGATGGGCCGTGCTGCCGTGCCGTCGGGTGCATCGACCGGTTCGCGCGAAGCCATCGAACTGCGTGATGGCGACAAGTCGCGCTACCTGGGCAAGGGCGTGCTGAAGGCTGTCGAGCACATCAACACCGAGATCTCCGAAGCGATCATGGGCCTGGATGCCTCCGAGCAGGCTTTCCTGGACCGCACGCTGATCGAACTGGACGGCACCGAGAACAAGGGCCGCCTGGGCGCCAACGCCATGCTGGCCGTGTCGATGGCCGTGGCCAAGGCAGCTGCCGAGGAAGCCGGCCTGCCGCTGTACCGCTACTTCGGCGGTTCGGGCGCGATGCAGATGCCGGTACCGATGATGAACATCGTCAACGGTGGCGCGCACGCCAACAACAGCCTGGACATCCAGGAATTCATGATCATGCCCGTGTCGCAGACCAGCTTCCGTGAAGCCCTGCGTTGCGGCGCCGAAGTGTTCCACGCGCTGAAGAAGATCCTGTCCGACAAGGGCATGTCCACCGCCGTGGGCGACGAGGGCGGCTTCGCCCCGAACTTCTCGTCGAACGAGGAGTGCCTGAACACGGTCGTGCAGGCCATCGAAAAGGCTGGCTACAAGGCTGGCGAGGACGTGCTGCTGGCGCTGGACTGCGCCGCCAGCGAGTTCTACCACGAAGCCGAAGGCGTGTACTCGCTGGAAGGCGAAGGCCTGAAGCTGACGTCGACCCAGTTCGCCGACTACCTGGCCAACCTGTGCGACAAGTTCCCGATCGTGTCGATCGAGGACGGCATGGCCGAAGGTGACTGGGAAGGCTGGAAGACGCTGACCGACAAGCTGGGCAAGCGCGTCCAACTGGTGGGTGACGACCTGTTCGTGACCAACACGAAGATCCTGAAGGAAGGCATCGAGAAGGGCATCGGCAACTCGATCCTCATCAAGATCAACCAGATCGGCACGCTGACCGAGACGTTCGCCGCTATCGAGATGGCCAAGCGCGCCGGCTACACCGCCGTGATCTCGCACCGTTCGGGTGAGACCGAAGACAGCACGATCGCCGACATCGCCGTCGGTACGAACGCCGGCCAGATCAAGACCGGTTCGCTGTCGCGCTCGGACCGTATCTCGAAGTACAACCAGCTGCTGCGTATTGAGGAAGACCTGGGCGACATCGCCACGTACCCGGGCAAGAGCACGTTCTACAACCTGCGCTGATATCGCCGGTTAGTGTTCTGAGTTCCAGAAAAAGCGCCGCCCCAGAGCACTGGGGCGGCGCTTTTTTTTGTCAACCGGATGCCTGTTGCGCCGTTGTTTCGCTTTGTATCGTCTTTTGTTTTGCAATCTTTGGCGGCTTGGTGGATCATTGGTCCCGCAGAAATAGCCAAATCATCCTTTTCCTAGCGCCTTTTCGCCCTGATGCGCCTGATTTCCCTGCTGTTGTTCGTGCTGCTGCTCGCAATCCAGTACCCGCTATGGCTGGGCAAGGGCGGCTGGCTACGCGTATGGGATCTGAATCGCCAGGTCAATGAGCAGACCGTGCACAACCAGGCGCTCAAGCTGCGCAATGCCAAGCTGGAAGGGGAAGTGAAGGATTTGCAGGATGGCACGGGTGCCATCGAGGAGCGTGCCCGCTATGAGCTGGGCATGGTCAAGGACGGGGAAGTCTTCGTCCAGTTCGTGGCGCCGGCTCCGAAGGTCAGCGCCACGCCTCCGCTGCCGCCGCCACCCAATTCCGTCGCGGGACGCGGCGGACATTAACTGGCTTACTAGGACTATTCCGATGCCGAGGTGCGACCTTGACCGTTCGGTCTGTCGCGTTTGCGTATCCCTGCGGCCCGGTTTCGATTTCTTCTGAATTACCACCAGTACGGGGAGCCGTACGGGTAACCACCCCAGCCCCAGCCAGGCGAGCTGATTCCTACGCCGCCACCCCAGTGGCCGCCGCCCCATCCGCCGTAGTACAGATTCCAGTTTGTAGTCGGGTAGGCGTAAGCCGCCCGCGCCCAGGCTTCGGCCTGTTGCTGGCTGGCGATCGCCTGCTCCTGCTCGCGCAGCACTTGCTGGTTCAGCGCCGTGAGGTGCTGCCTTTCTTCGTCAGTAAGGGGGGCGGGGGGAGTCGAACCGGGCTCCAGGCGCGCGGTGGCAGGGCTGCCGTACATATCGCGTGGAACGGGCGCTGCGCAGCCGGCGATCATCACAGCCATGGCAATGACCAGCCCGGACAGTGCGCGGGAACGATACGTCTTGATCATGTCGGCCTCCGTCCGGCAACTGGGGTTCGGGAATGTCATTGGACCCGCGAGCGCGGGTATGTGGTTCCGCGCAGATCCGGAACCTTTGACATACCCGTGGTCTTTTCCCCTTCTCCCTGATGAGGCAGGGGAGCGGACGGATGCTCAGTGCTGCTGCTGCGCGCCTTCGCCTGCGCCCGTTGCCACGGGTACCGTGAAGAGCTGCGCGGCATCCACCGGGTCGAACACGTAGCGCTGGCCGCAGAAGTCGCAATGGATTTCCACGTCGCCGCGTTCGGCAATGATGCTTTCGATTTCGGCCTGGCCCAGCGACTGCAACATGCCGGCGACCTTGGCGCGCGAGCACGAGCACTGGAAATGCGGCGTCATTGGCTCGAAGACGCGCAGGCCGGCATTCTGCAGTTCTTCCCAGAACAGGCGGCGCAGCAGGGTCTCAGGCGACTCGGCCAGCAGTTCGTCCTGCTTGAGCGTGGCGCCCAACTGGCACGCGCGATCCCAGGTATCCAGGTCCTGCGCCTGCACATCACCGGAGAGCGGCGAACCGGTTTCGCCAACCTGTGCTTCCATGGTGCCGCCATAAGACGGCAGCTTCTGCAGCAACATGCCCGCGGCGACCTGCTCATTCGAGGCAAGCCACAGGCGGGTGTCGAGCTGCTCGGACGCCTGCATGTAGTGTTCGAGCACTGAGGCCATCGATTCGAGCGGGCCGTTCTCGTCGGAAAGCGGCACGATGCCCTGGTACGGTTGCTGGCCCGGCAGCTTGTCTTGCGGGTCGAGCGTGATGGCGAAGCGGCCATGACCATGCGCGTTGACGAGCGTCGTTAGCGTGGCATCGTCGGTAATCGTGGCGTCCTCGGCAATCTTGGCCGTGGCGCGCATCGACAGGTCGGACAGGCACTCCACCACGAGCATCCGCACCGGGCCGTCGCCGTGCAGTTGCATCACCAGCGCGCCGTTGAACTTGAGGTTGGCCGATAGCAGCGCCGCGGCCGCCATCATCTCGCCCAGCAGGCGCCGCACCGGTGCCGGGTAGGCATGGCGGTTCAGCACTTCTTGCCAGGTGGCCTCCATGCGGACCAGCTCGCCGCGCACGGGGGCAGCGTCGAACAGGAATTTCTGGAGTGTGTCGGGATTCGATGTAGCGGTCACGGTTCTATCAGTCTTTCACGTAAAGCAATGTCAATCCGGCGTATCGGTATCAACCGATACGCTTCAAATCGGTCTTGTAAGTGGCTTGCCGCTTCGCATACGTCTCCGCATTGCGATAGAGGTTGGCCACGTCAGCATCGGTCAGTTCGCGCACCACCTTGGCGGGCGCGCCCAGGATCAGCGAGCGGTCAGGAAACACCTTGTTCTCGGTCACGACGGCGCCGGCGCCGACCAGGCATTCCTTGCCGATTACTGCGCCATTCAGCACCACGGCCTGGATACCGATCAGCGAGCCTTCGCCGACCGTGCAGCCATGCAGCATGGCCTGGTGGCCGATCGAGACCTTGTCGCCCAGCGTCAGGGGGCGGCCCGGGTCGGTGTGCAGCACCGAGCCTTCCTGGATGTTCGTATCCTCGCCCACCACGATCGGTTCGTTGTCGCCACGGATCACGACGCCGGGCCAGGCGCTCGCACGCGCCTTTAGCGTCACATTGCCGATAATGGTGGCTTCCGCGGCCACGTAGGCATCGTCGTGAATGGTCGGGGCGATCTCGCCGAGCTGGTAAAGCGCCATGGGGTCTCCTGCCTGAAGCAATGTAAGTAATTGGGGGTGGCCGTCGCGATTAAAAGAGCCGGTTCCCGCGGGCCGGCGTGGCACCGGCGAGGCTCTACAATGACGGCTTCCCGGATTTTACGCCTATGCCAGACATCGCACCCGCCGAAATCGCCGATTCGCCACTTGCCACGCGCCGCCGGGCGCTGGCGGTGCTGTGTATCACCGACGCCAGGGCCAAGGCGGCCGCTGCGCGTGCGCTCCATGCCGATCTGCTGGCGCACGGGGGCACGGTAACGGATGTGGATGAAGTTTTGGTGGCCGATGCCTCGGCGGCGATCCCGGGGCGCCCGGCGCGTCCCGAGCTGGTGCCCCCGCAGCAGGTGGACCGCAGGCGCTCGCTACACACCCTGGCCGGCCGCGCGGTGATGATCCATGCGCTGTGCCATATCGAATTCAATGCGATCAATCTGGCGCTCGATGCGGTCTGGCGTTTTGCCGGGATGCCGGAGGCGTACTACCGCGACTGGCTTCGCGTGGCTGACGAGGAGGCACTCCATTTCACGCTGCTGGCCGACCATCTGGCCACGCTTGGGGCGACCTATGGTGACTATCCGGCACATAACTCGCTCTGGGAGATGACCGATCGCACCTCGGGCGATGTGCTGGCGCGCATGGCGCTGGTGCCACGCACGTTGGAGGCGCGTGGGCTCGACGCCTCGCCGCCAGTGCGTGCCAAGCTGGCCGAGGTGGGCGATACCGCGGCCGCGGAGATCATCGACATCATCCTGCGCGACGAAGTCGGGCACGTGGCCATTGGCAATCACTGGTACCGCTGGCTCTGCGCCCAGCGAGGGCTGGACCCGATCTCCACCTACGCGCGGCTTGCCGAACAGTACCGCGCGCCGAAGCTGCGCGGCCCGTTCAATCTCGACGCTCGCCGCGCGGCCGGTTTCGACGAGGACGAACTGGCCTGGCTCGAGGCCTCGGCCGGCTAGCCGGCTGGCTTTTCGGCGCGCTCCTGTTCCTGCAGCCGCAACACGCGGCGCTGGATCTTGCCGGTGGTGGTCATCGGCAACTGGTCGATGAATTCGATCGCTTTCGGGTACTCGTACGGCGCAAGCTGGCCTCGCACATGCTGCTGAAGCTCGGCGATCAGTGCCGCGTCGTTATCGAACGAACGCGTCACCGACGGCGTCAGCACGATGAACGCCTTGACGATCGCCCCACGCTCGGGGTCCGGCGACGGCACCACGGCGCAGTTCGACACCGCCGGATGCTTGAGCAGGCAGTTTTCGATCTCGCTCGGCCCGATGCGGTAGCCCGATGACTTGAACACGTCGTCCGCGCGGCCCTGGTACCAGAGGTAGCCATCCGCGTCGATTCGCGCGAGGTCACCGGTGCGACACCAGCGCAGGCCGTCATATTCCGAATACTTGGCCGCGGTGGCCGCTTCGTTCTTCCAGTAGCCCAGGAAGAACACCGGATCGGGATGGCCGTGGATATCGGTCGCGCAGACTGCGACTTCGCCATCCTCGCCCGGCGGGCAGGGGCGGCCGTCCTCGTCGATCACGGCCACGCGATGGCCGGGGTAGGGGCGTCCCATCGACCCAGGTCGCGCGGGCCAGCCAAGGCGGCTTTCGTCGTACTGCGCGGTGCAGTTGCCGACGATGTAGTTGATTTCGGTCTGGCCGAACATCTCGTTGACGATCACGCCAAGCGCGTCGCGGCACCAGGTGAAGACCGTTTCGCCGACGGCCTCGCCGGCGCTCATGATCGCCCGCAGCTTGAGCTGGTAGTGATCCGATGGGGTCGGACAGGCCTTCATCATCTGCTTGAGCGCGGTCGGGAACAGGAACGTGTTGGTGACACCGTAGCGTTCGAGCAGTTCGAACGCGCGCTCCGCCGAAAATCGCCCCTGATATCCGACGATCGGACGGCCGAAGTAGAGCGCCGGCATCAGTGCATCCCACAAGCCACCTGTCCAGGCCCAGTCCGCCGGGCTCCAGAACACGTCGTCGTCCTGTGGATACCAGTTCTGCGAACACACGAAGCCGGTCAGATTGCCGATCAGCGCGCGATGCGGGATGACCGCGCCCTTCGGAGGGCCAGTGGTGCCGCTGGTGTAGATCAGCACCGCGGCTTCCTCGGCCTTGGTCTGCTCGGCGGTGAACTCGGGGATCTGCGCGGCCAGCAGCGTGTCCCAGTCCAGATCGCCGCGGCCGGTGGCGTCGCCCACGCCAATGACTGTCCGCAGCGTCGGGCAGTCGGGGCGGGCGGCGAGCATGTTGTCGATCGAGGTCTCGTCGGCGATGGCCACGCAGGTCTCGCTGTGGTCGATACGGTAGGACAGGGCCTCGGGGCCGAACAGCATCGACAGTGGCATGGCTACCGCGCCGAGCTGGTAGACAGCCATGCCGGCGATCACGGTCTCGATGCGCTGGGGCATGACGATGGCCACGCGGTCGCCACGCTGCACGCCGAGTTCGCGCAGCGCGCGCGAAAGACGGTTTGCCTCGGCCTGGATATGCGCGTAGGTGTGCGACGCGCGTCGGCCGTCCTCGTGCTCCGTGTAGACCGCGATGCGGTGCATCGTGGCCGGGTCGCGTGCCCAGCGGCCGCAGCAGACTTCGGCCAGGTTGAATATCTCGGGCACGTCCCAGTGAAAGGAATCGTGCAGTGCGCGATAGTCGTCGCGCCGCGTGGCCGGCAAGGCGGTCATCCGGTTGTCTCCAGGTTGTCGGCCGCGCCCGGATCTCGCGAAATGGCTATAATCCGGCAAGCGAACGATCGTTCTATTTTTATTCGGGCTGCCGCGTGGGTTTGAGCCGCGCGTGCCAGAAGACCCGGACACGGAGACAGAAACAATGACCATCACGGAAACCTCGCGTTCCGAATTTATCACGCTGCGGGGGCTCCGCACGCACGTGCGCCAATGGGGAGATCCTGGCGCGCCCAAGCTGTTCATGCTGCATGGCTGGATGGACGTGGCCGCTTCCTTCCAGTTCCTGGTCGATGCGTTCCAGCGCGACTGGCACGTGATCGCCATGGACTGGCGCGGCTTCGGCGAGACCGATCATCCGACGCGCTATCCGGGTACCGCGTCGTACTGGTTTCCTGATTATGTTGCCGATCTCGAGGGACTGATCGACCACTACCAGCCCGACGGGCAGGTGGATCTGGTGGGGCACAGCATGGGTGCCAATGTGGTGTGCATCTACGCCGGCGTGCGTCCGGAACGTGTGCGGCGCGTCGTGGACCTGGAGGGGTTCGGGATGACGCGCACGCGCCCCGAGCAGGCACCGGGCCGCATGGCGCGTTGGCTCGACGAGCTACGCGACCCGCCCGAGTTGAAGACCTACGAGAGCGAGGCAGCGGTCGCGGCGCGTCTGCAGAAGACCAATCCGCGCTTGCCCGATGACCGGGCCGCCTTCCTCGCCGCGCACTGGTCGCGTCGCAATGCCGATGGCAGGTGGGAAATTCTTGGCGATGCCGCCCACAAGATGACCAACCCGATGCTGTATCGCATCGACGAAATCATGGCGATCTGGGCCAAGGTCACGGCGCCGGTGCTGCACGTGGAGGCACGCGATTCCGCCACGCTCAAGCACATCGCGCACAAGCAGACCATCGAGGAGTTCAGGGAACGCTTCCGGGCGTTCTCCGACTTCCGCGAAGCCACCGTCGACGATGCGGGGCACATGCTGCATCACGACCAGCCGGCGGTGGTGGCCAAACTGATCGAGGATTTTCTGAGCTGAGGCCGGCTGTCTCCCTCTTCCACGAGTGGAAGGGGGCAGCGACATCACCCGTGCGTGAGCCTCTCCTTGAGCGCCGCGTTGTTGCTCGTATGCACGTGCACCAGCGACTTCTCGGGGAATGCGTAGTGATAGGCCTTGCGCAGCGCCAGCGCGGCCTCGTGGAAGCCCGACAGGATCAGTTTCTGTTTGTTCGGATAGAACGCGATGTCGCCGGCCGCAAAGATGCCCCGGCGGGAGCTTTCATACGTCGTGGTATCAACCGCGATACGGCCCGCGCGCATATCCATGTCCCACTGTGCGATCGGGCCCGGCTCGGACACCAGACCATACAACGCGACAAGGTCGTCGGCGGGGATCGCCTGCTCGCCGTCGCGCGACTTGACTACCGCGCCGGTCAGCGCGCCATCCGCATTGGTCTGGA
This sequence comes from Cupriavidus sp. HMR-1, assembly GCF_000319775.1. Classification (NCBI taxonomy): domain Bacteria; kingdom Pseudomonadati; phylum Pseudomonadota; class Betaproteobacteria; order Burkholderiales; family Burkholderiaceae; genus Cupriavidus; species Cupriavidus sp. HMR-1. The sequence continues at coordinate 29,364 of NZ_ANKP01000231.1, read as the reverse complement.
GCCCGCCAAGCATGCCGACCACGAAATCCATCTCGCCAGCGGCTACCGCGTCACGCATCGCATTGACCGTGTGGTCGGCCGCGCGGAATCCTTCGCGCCGATGCAGTAGCGTCACGCGCGCCGCGGTCTTGCGCAACGCCATCGCCCAATCCAGAGCCGAATCGCCGCCGCCGGCCACGATCACACGCTTGCCGGCGAAGCGCGATAGATCGCGCACGGCGTAGTGGACGTGACGGTCTTCCAGCGCTGCCGCCTCTGGCAGCGACACACGTTGCGGCGCGAAGGCGCCGGCACCGGCGCAGATCAGCACCGCAGCCACGTCGAAGCGCTTGCCTGCGTCGGTGGTCACCAGCAGGCGCGGATGGCCGTTTGTGCAAGTGGTGTCGCTGACCGATTCGGCGCGCTGGCTGAAGTGCATCGGAAACGCAAAAGGCGCGCATTGCTCCAGCAGGCGGTCGACCAAGTCCTGGGCAAGGCAGCCCGGGACGGCCGGAATGTCGTAGATTGGCTTTTCGGGGTACAGCTCCGTGCACTGGCCGCCGGCGCGGTCGAGCACATCCACGATCTCGCATTTCAGCCCTAGCACGCCGGCCTGAAACGCCGCGAACAGCCCCACCGGGCCTGCGCCGACGATCAGCACATCGGTCTGGGTGGTTTCTGGCGCGGAGGTGGGTGTCGTGGACATGGCGGACGAGGAAGGTATCGGTTTCGTAACGGTTCCATCATACCTTGCGGTCGTCGGCAATCCGGGCACGCCACCTTTGCCGGCAGGGCTAAAAAACCCTGCCGGGAGTAGAATGGTTGCCATGCAAAATGCTCACGCCATCAACGCCGATCTGCATTGTCATTCCACCGTGTCCGACGGGCTGTTGTCGCCGTCCGACGTGGCGGCCCGGGCGCACGCCGGTGGCGTCGCGTTCTGGTCGCTGACGGATCATGACGAGGTAGGCGGACAGATCGAGGCGCGCCGCGCCGCCGAAGCGCTTGGCATGCAATATGTGCCGGGTGTGGAGATATCGGTGACGTGGGCCGGGCAGACCGTCCACATCGTCGGCCTGCAGATCGACCCCTTTCATCCCGAACTGATCGATGGTCTGGCGAAAACGCGCGATGGCCGCGCGCGCCGGGCGCAGGATATTGGTGAAGCGCTGGCGAAAGTCGGCATTTCCGGCGCCTACGATGGCGCGCTGCGCTACGTCGGCAATCCCGACCTGATTTCTCGTACGCACTTCGCGCGCTGGCTGGTCGACGAAGGACGTTGCGCGACGATTGGCGATGTCTTCGCCGAGTATCTCTCCGAAGGGCGTCCCGGTTTCGTGCCGCATCGCTGGGCCACGCTGGCCGAGGCTGTAGGCTGGATTCGGACCGCTGGTGGTATTCCAGTGATGGCGCATCCGGGTCGCTACAACTACACCGATATGCAGCACGATGCGCTGTTCGACGAGTTCACGCAGCTTGGCGGCCGGGCCGTCGAGGTGGTGACTGGCAGCCACACGCCCGATCAGTTCCGCCGCTATGCCAACGTGGCACGCCACTATGGCTTGCTCGCGTCGCGTGGTTCGGATTTCCACGGACCCGGTGAGGGCCGTGTGGAACTCGGCGCGCTGCCCCCGCTGCCGGCCGATGTCACGCCGGTCTGGTACGACTGGTAAGCGCCCTCATAGCCAGCCTACATGTCCCAATACTTCGAGATTCATCCCGACAATCCGCAGGCGCGACTGGTCAAGCAGGCCGCGCAGATCGTGCGCCAGGGCGGCCTGATTGCGCTCCCGACTGACTCGAGTTACGCGCTGGCTTGCCAGATCGACGATAAGGCCGCCGTGGAGCAGTTGCGCCGACTGCGCGAGATCGACGAGAAGCATCACCTGACGCTGATGTGCAGCGATCTGTCCGAACTCGGCAACTTCGCCCGGGTGGACAACCGCCAGTACCGCTGGATCAAGGGCGCGACGCCCGGACCGTATGTGTTCATCCTGGAGGCGACGAAGGAAGTGCCGCGCAGGCTGTCGCACCCGGCGCGCAAGACCATCGGCGTGCGCGTGCCCGAGCATCCGATTCCATTGGCGCTGGTGGCCGAATTGGGTCAGCCGCTGATTTCCGCCACGCTGCAGTTGCCGGGCGACGATGCGCCGATGAACGACCCGGCAGAGATCCGGGCGCGTCTGGAAAAGCGCCTCGACCTGGTGATCGACGGTGGTTCGGCGCCGGCTCAGCCGACCACGGTCATCGATCTGACCAGCGGCGAGCCGGTACTGGTGCGGGCGGGCAGGGGCGATGTGGAGCGCTTCGGCCTGAATGCGTCGGACTTCGCCACGACCTGACACACATTCGATGCCTCCGTGGGCAGGTTGCCCGATAGAATAGTCCGCATGGATTCCTCCCTGATTCAGACCTTCGCGGTCTACGCCCTGCCTGTTCTGTTCGCCATCACGCTGCACGAGGCCGCGCATGGCTATGTGGCAAAGCATTTCGGCGACAACACCGCCTACCTGCTTGGCCGGGTTAGCCTGAACCCGGTACGGCACATTGATCCGATCGGCACTGTGGCGGTACCCCTGCTCCTGTACTTCCTGACTGCCGGCCAGTTCGTCTTCGGCTTCGCCAAGCCTGTGCCGGTGGCGTTCGATCGCCTGCGCAATCCGCGCTGGCATGGCATGTGGGTGGCGCTGGCCGGCCCGGCCAGCAATATCGTCCAGGCGTTCGCGTGGGCGCTGGTGGCCATTGGTCTGGCGGTGGCGCATATCCAGGAGCCGTTCTGGAGCGAAATGGCCCGCGCTGGCGTACTGGTCAACACGGTGGTGGCGGCGTTCAACCTGTTTCCGATTCCACCACTCGATGGCGGGCGGGTACTGACTGCGCTGCTGCCGCAGCGGCTTGCCGGCGTCATGGCGCGCATCGAACCCTATGGCATTTTTGTCGTTCTCGCGCTGGTGGCGGCGGGTGTGATCACCAAGATCTGGATGCGTCCGGTCATGAACGGGCTGCTGTCGATCGTCGAGTTGATGCTGCGTCCGGTCATGTGGCTGCTCCAGTGACGCCAGTCTCCGTCTTTCCCAATCCTTGCCTGTCCCGCGCATGACCCTGACACACCCGCCGATCGCGGCGCCATCGCCCTGGCTGACCCGATGGGCGCATCTGATTCGACCTGGCGGCCGCGTGCTCGACCTTGCCTGCGGCAGCGGACGCCATTCGGCATGGCTGGCGGCGCAGGGATTTGCCGTGTTGGCGGTGGATCGCGATGCCGAGGCCATCGCGGCGCTGCCGTCGGGCATCGAGCGCCGCACGGTGGACCTGGAGCAGGGCGCCTGGCCGCTGGCCGATGCCGGCCGGTTCGACGCCGTGGTGGTCACGAACTACCTGCACCGCCCGCTGTGGCCGCACCTGATTGAAGTGCTGGCGCCCCGTGGCGTGCTGATCTATGAGACGTTCGCGGCCGGTAACGAGACCGTGGGCAAGCCTTCCCGCCCAGATTTTTTGCTGCGTCCGGGCGAATTGCTTGAAGTGGCGCATGACGCGCTGCGCGTGGTCGGTTACGAAGATGGCACGCTTGAAGTGCCCCGTACGGCGTTCGTGCAGCGCATATGTGCGGTGCGCGAAGCGCCGGGTGGCGTGGATGGCACTGCGCCGCCGCGTTACCGATTGCCCACCTGAAACGTGGGCGCAGGTGTCAGCGCGGCGGCGCCTTCACACGTTACGCCCGCTAACGTTTTCCCTCATTCCGTAGGTGTCCGGAGGGCCTGACGGTTCCGGTACAATCGCGGATGTTCGAATTTCCGAATTCCTGAGCTATGACACAGATTACCGGCAGCATCGTGGCCATCGTCACCCCGATGCACGAGGATGGCAGCCTGGACTTTCCCGCGCTGCGCGCCCTCATTGACTGGCACGCGGCAGAAGGTACCGATGGCATCGTGATCGTGGGTACCACGGGCGAATCGCCGACCGTCAACGTCGACGAGCACTGCGAACTGATTCGCGTGGCCGTCGAGCAATCCGCGGGCCGTGTACCGATCATCGCGGGCACGGGCGGCAACTCCACCAGCGAGGCGATCGAGCTGACCGCCTTCGCCAAGAAGGTGGGTGCCAACGCATCGCTGCAGGTCGTGCCCTACTACAACAAGCCGACGCAAGAAGGCATGTACCGCCATTTCCGCACGATCGCGGAAGCGGTGGATCTGCCGGTGGTGCTCTACAACGTACCCGGCCGTACCGTGGCGGACATGAACAACGATACGATCCTGCGCCTGGCGCAGGTACCCGGTATCGTCGGCGTAAAGGAAGCGACTGGTAATATCGACCGTGCCGCGCAACTGATCAATGGCGCGCCGGAAGGCTTCGCCATCTACAGTGGCGACGATCCCACGGCCGTGGCGCTGATCCTGCTGGGCGGCCATGGAAATATCTCGGTGACCGCGAACGTGGCGCCGCGCAAGATGCATGAGATGTGTGTTGCCGCGCTCAAGGGCGATGTGGTGACGGCACGTCGTCTGCATATGGAGCTGATTGACCTCAATCGCGCAATGTTCGTGGAGGCCAATCCGATCCCCGTGAAATGGGCGCTCCAGCAAATGGGCAAGATGGAAGGTGGTATCCGCCTGCCGCTGACCCCGCTGGCCGAAGGTCAGCATGAAACCGTGCGCCGCGCGCTCGCCGCCGCCGGCCTGCTTGGCTAAGACTTACCGGCCCACATGCGGCGATGTGCCGACTCTTGAAACCAGGATTACGTGTCAATGAAACAGAAGCTTAACCGTCGCGGCGCGACGCAAGTCCGCCGTGTCGCTGTGGTTGCGCCGGTGCTGGCGCTGTCGCTGATTGCAGGCTGCAGCAGCATCAACGAGGCCATGCAGCCCGACAAGATCGACTATAAGTCCCAGGGCAAGAAGACCGCATCGCTGGATATCCCGCCGGACCTGACCAAGCTCGAGGGCGATCGCCGCTACACGGTGCCTGATGCCGCCGGTACGTCGACGCTGTCGAACTACAGCCAGGCCAACAAGACCCGCGAAGCCTCGCCGACCGACAACGTGCTGCCGAGCACGGACGGCATCCGCATGGAGCGCGACGGCAACCAGCGTTGGCTCGTGATCAACAACGGCATGCCCCCTGACAAGCTCTGGGAGTCGCTGCGTGGCTTCTGGCAGGAGAACGGCTTCCTGCTGACGCAGGACTCTCCTGAGACCGGCATCATGGAAACGGACTGGGCCGAGAACCGCGCCAAGATTCCGCAGGACATCATCCGCAACACGATCGGCAAGGTGTTCGATGGCCTGTATTCGACGTCGGAGCGCGACAAGTTCCGCACGCGCGTCGAGCGTTCGCAGAACGGCCAGCTCGAGGTGTTCATCAGCCACCGTGGTGCGCAGGAACAACTGACCGGCGTGGACAAGTCGCAGACGGTCTGGACGCCGCGTCCGGCTGATCCGGAGCTGGAGGCCGAATTCCTCTCGCGTCTGGCGCAACGCCTGGGCGTGCAGAAGGAGCAGGCCGACAAGATGGCCAAGAACCCGACGCCGGCCGGTATCGGTACGGCCCAGCCGTCGGCTGCTGCAGCAGGCGTTGGTGCCGCCGCCGCTACTGGCGCGGCCACGGCAGCCGCGGCATCTAGCAACAAGTCGTTCCTGGCGCAGGTGAATGGCTCGCCCGCGCTGCAGTTGCCGGAGCCGTTCGATCGCGCCTGGCGCTCGGTTGGTCTGTCGCTGGATCGTGTGAACTTCACCGTGGAAGATCGTGATCGCGCTCAGGGCCTGTACTACGTGCGCTACGTCGATCCGAAGACCACCGTTGATGATCGCGGATTCTTTGGCAAGCTCTTCACCAAGCCCAATGATGGCAAGACCGCGAAGAAGTATCGCGTGGCGCTGAAGGGCAACGGTACCGGCACCACCGTGACCGTCCTGAACGATGCTGGCCAGCCCGAGAACTCCGAGATCGGCAAGAAGATCCTGACCCTGCTCGACGAACAGCTTCACTGATGATCGTCCCAGGCAGTCAAGTGGCACCGACGGCGCGAGCCGTCGAGTGCCAACCCGAGCGAGCGCATCCATGATGCGCTTTGCTTTTTTGGGCAGCGGCAGCGAGGGCAACTCGCTGCTGATCGAGGCGGGCGATGGTGCGAGCGTGACGCGCGTCCTGCTGGATTGCGGTTTCGGCATCAAGGAGACCGCTCGCCGGCTGGAGCGGCTCGGCGTCGTGCCGGAGCAGCTCGACGCGGTGCTGGTCACACACGAGCATGGCGACCATGTCGGCTCGGCCTATGCGTTCGCGGCGCGCCACAAGCTACCGGTCCACACGAGCCACGGCACGTGGCTGGCGACGTCACATATGCGAGGCGCGGATGTGGCGGATGTGCGCGTGTGCTGTGCCGATCATTCATTCTCGGTCGGTGGCTTGCAGATCCATCCCTATACGGTGCCGCATGATGCACGTGAGCCATTGCAGTTCGTGCTGACTGATGGCGATGCGCGGCTCGGTGTGCTGACCGATGCAGGGATGGAGACGCCGTATGTGACCGCTCGGCTGGCGGGCGTGCATTCACTGGTGCTCGAATGCAATCACGACCGGGAGATGTTGCGTAAGTCGGTCTATCCGTATTCGCTCAAGCAGCGCATTGGTGGCGATTTTGGGCATCTGGCGAATGACATTGCCGCGAGTATTCTGTCTCAGGTCATGCATGGGCAGATGTCGCGCGTGGTTGCCGCGCATCTGAGCAAGCAGAACAATACGTGCGAACTGGCGGCAGGTGCGCTGGCCTCGGTGCTTGGCACATCGCCGGGGGATATCCTGATCGCGGATCAGGAAGAGGGATTGGGCTGGCAGACGGTGCGCCCATAATCTCGGCATTCATCTTCCCCGCGAATGAGGGGTGAGAAAAATCCGAGAAATAAAAAAAGCCGACCCGAAGGTCGGCTTTTTTATCGGACGAATCCGATTATTGCTTGGCAGCCGGAGCCGAAGCGTCAGCAGCCGGAGCCGAAGCGTCAGCAGCCGGAGCAGCGGCCGGAGCCGAAGCGTCAGCAGCCGGAGCAGCAGCCGGAGCCGAAGCTTCAGCCGGAGCAGCAGCAGCCGGAGCAGCCGTGTCAGCGGCGGGAGCAGCAGCTTCTTCTTTCTTACCGCAAGCGGCCAGAGCAACAGCAGCCAGCAGGGATGCGATCAGGAGAGACTTCTTCATTGTTCGTCCTTTAACTTTTAATAACGAAAACAGGCGATGAATAATTACCGGTAATTATCGCTCTTGAACTGCGAATTTGTGGCTCTCCCGGGTGCCGACAGTGCAGTGGTCCACAGTACTAGCCAGCGGGCGATTATATCCGCGTTTCCCCTGCTTGTGTACAGTCAAGATTTGCAGGTTTGATTTGTTACGCATTATTACACGCGTTTCGGTGCAATCTGGAGCCATCCTTCCATTGCCCAGTCGTGGAAGGTATCCATCAAGTCGGGCAGCGCAACACATGCCTCGACCTCGCTCGCGGTGAGCTGACGACGGTCAGCCAGACGTCGCAGCCACTTGGTCAGCGACGCTGGCGGCTCGTAGGCTTCGCCGTTCAGGAAGAAGTGCGTGCGGTCATAGAGCGCAACGGAAGCGGGCGCCAAAACAACACCATGCGCGCGCGCCAGCTTCGTGAACTGACGCAGCGGAATTTCCTCGATTTCGTCGAATTGCACGGACGGCTTCGGCTCGGACAGATGCGTACCAAGGAATTCCGACACCATGCCCGCATTCCATTTGAGCGCCTGAAGGCGTTCCGCCACCGCCCGTGCCAGGTTTGCCGGCAGTTGCGCGGGCGTCGAGGTCGCCGATTCGCCTGCATCGGCGTAACGTCCGTCGAGGCCTTCGTTGTCGGCAACGGTCTCCGAAAGCCAGGCCAGGAAATGACCTGCGAGCTCACGATAGGCGGGGGCGCGGAAACCAATCGAGGCCGTCATGCATTCGCCTTCGGCCACGCCATCGTGCGCGTACTGAGGTGGCAGGTAGAGCATGTCGCCGGGCTCGAGTACCCATTCCTGCTCGGCGCTGAAATCCGAAAGGATCTTGAGGGGCAGGTCGGGGATCAGGTCGAGCTTCGTCTGTGACGAAATGCGCCAGCGGCGCCGGCCCGATACTTGCAGCAGGAACACATCGTAGGAGTCGAAGTGAGGTCCCACGCCGCCGCCATCGGTGGCATAGCTGATCATCACGTCGTCGAGCCGGGCATCGGGAACGAAGCGGAACTGGCTCATGAGCTCGGCTGCCGCACGATCGTGCAGGTTGACGCCCTGGACCAGCAACGACCACTTGCCGGTCTTGCGCGAGGGCAGGTTGTCCTCGGAGAACGGTCCGTGTTCGAGCTTCCAGCGGTTGCGAAAGAACGACACCAGACGTGATTCCACGTCGTCGCGATCGGCAAGCTCGAAAAGCGCCTCGCGCGACACTGGGGGCACGATTTCCGGCACGGCCTGTCGAATCAGCAGCGGCTTGCGGTGCCAGATATCACGCATGAAGGCTGTGGGCGTCATGCCGCCGAGCAGGGTGAGCGGCGCGTCGGGATCGACAGGTTCCGGAGGCAAGGCGTGCGCGTATAATGCGGAATCGCTCATGGAGTCAAGAATTGAAAATCGCTAAGAATACGGTGGTGTCCGTGGTGTATAAGCTGTCGGACGCGCAGGGCAATCTGATCGAAGAGTCGGATGAGCCCATGGTCTATTTGCACGGCGGGTATGATGGCACGTTCCCCAAGATCGAGGAAGCGCTGGACGGCCACGACGCCGGCTTCGAGACCGAGCTGCAGTTGGAACCGGACGAGGCGTTTGGCGACTACGACGCCGAACTCGTGAAGGTGGAGCCGCGTGATCGTTTCCCGGAGCCGCTCGAAGTGGGCATGCAGTTCGAGGGCGTGCCCGAGGACGGTGACGACGAAGATTCGATCATCTACACGGTGACCGATGTCGCCGAGGACAAGGTCGTGCTCGACGGTAATCACCCGCTGGCCGGCATGGCGCTGCGCTTCTGGCTGAAGGTGTCGGAAGTCCGCGAGGCGACGAGCGAGGAAGTCGAGCACGGTCACGCGCACGGCGCTTCGGGCATTGAAGTGGTGGACGAAGACGAGGACGGCGAAGGCGAGGCACCTCGCACGCTGCACTGAGTCTCACAACACGAGCGATCCGCGATAGGTCATCGCGAAAATGAAAAAGCCGGCATTTGCCGGCTTTTTCATTTTGTCCTCTTGTTGATGAGCATCAATTGCCCTTGGGCCCATCCTGTAGCTGGACCTGGAATACCGAACGTGTGCCTGGCGTGATCGTCAGCTCCGTCCATCGCGAAGGAGCGCCAATGGGCAGTGCGACTCGCGTGAAGTTGGCAACGATCTTCCCTGACGTGTCGCGTAAAGGCTTGTCGACGCTGAAGCCGTTATCGCTTGCATGGACCAGCAGCACCTGGCCAGAGAACTTCGAGGACAGGTCGCGAAGCTGACGCTTGAACTCAAGATAGCCGTCGCGTGCCCCGTGGCGCACGAACGCGTCCAGCAGGCTTGGCTTGCCCCGTTTTTCCCAGCCGTTCCCGAATAGCGGATCGGCGTGCGCGATGACCACGATGCCGGGCAGATCGCGCTGCTCGGCAACCGAGAATGCCCTGGCCAGCCATTGCCGGTTGGCTTCGCGCCGATCCTCGAATTCGCCATTGCGCCCGCCCTCGATGCGATAGTGGTTGTTATCGCCGGGCAGGTTCAGGCCCACCAGCATCACGCCACCGGTGACGAGCCGCACGTTTTCCCGATAGCTGCGGAACAGCGCCTGGTCCGACTGACGCACCACTGGCAACGTGCGTCGCCCAAGCGTGGTGTCGAGCGGGAAAAACAGCTCCCGCAATCGGTTGAGCCGCTCGACGGCATCGAACTTCCCGTTTGAGGGTTTCTGGCACTCAGCCCAGTCGGTCTCGCCCGGTACGTAGAGCAGCGGTGTGGGCGAATCGTCGAGCACCTGCAGCCGCGCGTTGAGAAGGGTGTCACCACAGGATTCGGTATCACCCTTGATGCCGCCAGCATGGACGATCATCGCTACCTGCTGCGCGTTCATCATGTCGAACAGCGCAGTGGTGTCCGCTTCCGCGGCCGGCCATTGCGGGGTGTCGGCAATCAGGGCAATCCGGGTCATCTGCACGGTCGGCATTGGCGGCGGCGCAACGTTGCCCGCCCGCGCCGCGTGCGCGAGCGCCGGCACCGCGAGCAACGCGCAGGCAATGGCCGCCAGGCAAGTGGCCGCCGAGCTTCGACCCCGGAAGCGTGCCGTCATACCGTTCGCGCGGTCTCCGAGATGGACTTGAGTCGGTACAGCGCCTCGAGCGCTTCTCGCGGCGAGAGGCTGTCCGGGTCGAGATCGGCCAGCGCTTCCAGCGTGGCAGCCTGCGCGGGCGGCACGGCGGATTGGCTCGTCGATTTGTGATCTTCATCTTCATCGTCCGCGGACGGTGAAGACTGCGCCGAGAACAGATCCATCTGCGGCGTGGGCGTGGCGTCCGCCGATTGTTCTTCCAGCCACGCGAGATGCTTGCGTGCTGCGCGAATGACCGGTTGCGGAACACCCGCCAATTGGGCCACCTGCAGCCCGTAGCTCTGGCTGGCCGGACCGTCCTGCACCGCGTGCAGGAATACGATGCCATCGCCATGCTCCACGGCTGACAGGTGCACGTTGGCGGCCTGCGGGAACTCGACCGGCAGTTGCGTCAGCTCGAAATAATGGGTGGCAAACAGTGTGTGGCTGCGGTTGTGGGACAGCAGATGACGCGCGATGGCCCACGCGAGGGCGAGGCCGTCGAAGGTCGAAGTACCGCGGCCGATCTCATCCATCAGCACAAGGCTGGATGGCGTGGCGTTGTGCAGGATGGCTGCGGCCTCGGTCATTTCGACCATAAAGGTCGAACGTCCGCCCGCCAGATCGTCGGCGGCTCCAATACGCGTGAAGATGCGGTCCACCGGGCCGATCACGGCACGGCGTGCCGGCACCCAGGCGCCGACGCAGGCCAGCAGAACGATCAATGCGGTCTGGCGCATGAACGTCGATTTACCGCCCATGTTCGGGCCGGTGATCAGCAGCAGCTTGCGGGCCTCGTTCAACTGACAGTCGTTTGCGATGAACGCGATCGATTCCGCGGCCAGTTGACCTTCCACGACGGGATGGCGGCCCTGCGAGATGTCGATGACGTTCTCGTGGACGCGCTCCGGCTGGACCCAGTCGAGTGTTTTCGCCCGTTCGGCCAGTGTGGCAAGCACGTCGAGGCGGGCGAGCGCGCCGGCTACGCGGCGCAGACTGCCGATATGCGGCAGCAGGGCCTGCAGCAGACCGTCGTAGAGCTGCTTCTCGCGAGCCAGCGCGCGATCCTGCGCCGAGAGCGCCTTGTCCTCGAACGCTTTCAGTTCGGGTGTGATGTAGCGTTCGGCGTTCTTGAGGGTCTGCCGGCGTCGATAGTCGTCGGGCACCTTGTCGGCCTGCCCGTTGGTGACTTCGATATAGAAGCCATGAACACGGTTGTATTCGACACGCAGGTTCGTGATGCCTGTGCGCTCGCGCTCCCGGGTTTCGAGGTCGATCAGGAATTGACCGCAGTTTTCCGAGATATCGCGCAGTTCGTCGAGCTCACCGTCGTAGCCGCGCGCGATGACGCCGCCGTCGCGAATCACCGTTGAGGGTTCATCCGCCACGGCGCGGATCAGCAGTTCCAGGCAGTCCTGCGGAATGTCGATTTCCTCAAGGGTCTGCGCCAGCAGCGGCGCATCCTCTGAACTGACCGTGGCGGCCTGCACATCGGGCAGGGCACGCAGGGTGTCGCGCAGCGAGGACAGATCGCGCGGACGTGCCGACAGCAACGCGAGTCGCGCGGTGATCCGCTCGACGTCGGCAAGCTTGCGCAGCACGGTACGCAAGCCGTCCGGCCCTTGTGTGATCAGTGCCCCAATGGCCTGCTGACGCGCTCGCGGCAGGGCCGGGTCGCGCAACGGATGATGCAGCCAGTGGCGCAGCGCGCGGCTGCCCATCGTCGTCGCGCATGTGTCGAGCAGCGAGAAGAGCGTTGGCGATTCGGTGCCACGCAGCGTCTCGGTCAGTTCGAGGTTGCGGCGTGTAGCCGAATCGAGGCCGACAAATTCGGATTCCCGCTCGACGGTGACGCCCTGCACGTGCCGCAGAGACTGGCCTTGCGTAGTGGCCGCATAGTTGAGCAGCGCGCCGGCAGCGCCGAGGGCGGCTCCCAGGCCCGAGCAGCCGAACGGCTCCAGGCTGGCCACGCCGATCTGTTCGCGCAGGCGGCGAGTACCGGCTTCCTGGTCAAAGTGCCATTCCGGCAACCGGGTGCGCGCGCATGTCAGCGCCGGCAGGTCCATGCCGTCGGTGTACAGCACCTCCGCGGGGCGGATACGCTCGAGTTCGCGGGACAACTGCGCGGCGTCGCACTCCATGAGTCGCAGTTCGCCACTGGCCAGGTTCAGCCATGCCAGGCCCGTCTTGCCGACGCCGCGGCGTGTGGTCTGCTGGTGCACGGCCAGCAGGAACGTGTCGGACTTGTCCGGCAGCAGGGCGGCATCGGTCAGCGTGCCGGGCGTAACGATGCGCACCACTTTGCGCTCGACCGGGCCCTTGCTGGTCGCTGGGTCACCAATCTGTTCGCAGATAGCCACGGATTCGCCAAGCTTTACCAGGCGCGCCAGATACTGGTCTGCCGAATGGAATGGGATCCCGGCCATGCGGATTGGCACACCGCCAGACTGGCCGCGCGCGGTCAGCGTGATGTCGAGCAATCGCGCGGCCTTCTCGGCGTCGTCATGGAATAGCTCATAGAAGTCACCCATCCGGTAGAAAAGGAGCGTGTCCGGGTGGTCGGCCTTGATGCGGTGGTACTGCTGCATGTAGGGCGTGTGGGCTTTTACCCCTTCCGCCTGATCGGGGGTTGCACGGTCTTTTTCCTTCAACGCCATACTGGGCGGGCCTCTTTAAGGGTTTTGTGCGGGTATCTAGCGCGGCATTTGCCGCCAATAGCCCGCACCTGAAAGTATGCCGGGCGTATGCCAGTGTAATAGAATCGGCGTGCGAGGTCGTTTCTAGGCATACAGGCTCTTTCGGGCATACAAATCATGAAAATCGAGATCACAGCTACCATCGCCAGCGCGCTGCACATCGGCGTTCGACCCGAGGTCGGCGTGCCACCCGACAAGTGGCCAAAAAACCTGGATCGGCAGCCGTACGTGGTCACCGACGCCATCGGTCCGACCGGGTTCGGCATCAAGGTGACCGCGAGCAACGCGTCGTACATCGTTCAAAAGCGGGTGCGTACATCCGGGCCGGGCGCGGTGATTCGCGCGACCCTGGGCCGCGTCACGGAGATGACCGTTCAGCAGGCGCGCAAGAAAGCGCACGAGGTGCTGGATGGCATCGTCGAAACGGGACGGGCACCGGGCCCGGACAAACGCAACCGCGACGAACGGGATCTGACGCTGGGCGAAGCGCTGGACGTTTACAGACACGAACTGTTGCACCGAAAGCGTCCAGCAACACCCGGTAGTTTAAAGTCTTACGACAAGGCCGTGCGAAAACTGGAGCGCTGGAAGAACAAACGGATCAACGACCTCGTGGACGAAGAGATCGTCGATGCCTTCGACGCCCTCAACGCCAAGACGCCCACGACCGCAGAGCAGACGTTCCGATGGGCTAGCACGGCCGTGTCGTTCGCCATCGAGAAGGAAGCGCGCATGGCGCAGCGGCGGTCCGAGCGCCCGGTGTTGACGTACAACCCCTTCAACATCTTGAAGGACCGGTACCGCACGCGTCAGGAGTTGGAGAACCTCTATAAGGAGGTGGGGCGTCGCCGCCCGCTCACGTTGAACGAGAGCCTGGGCCCGTGGCTCAAAGGCATCTACGGTCGGCGCAAGGAAAACCGCACCGGTTGCGATTACCTGTTATTGGCGACCCTCTGGGGGTGCAGGTCGCAGGAATGCTCCGACCTCATGTGGCTGGACCAGATCACGCCCGAGGAAGCGGCGCGCGCCTCGTTCGTCAACATGGACGAGGGCTACGTGATGATGAGGGATACCAAGAACCATCTGGATCACGTCATACCGCTGTGCCGAGGCGCTCGCAAGATCCTCGAGGAGCGGTTGGACATCCGCAATCGGGAGGCGGAGGCGGACCTAGACACGTTCCGTCGGGCGTCCCGCAAGCGTTGGGTGTTCCCGCCCCGATCCGTGTCGCGGTTGCGCAAGACCCCGCACTACAAGGACAGCAAGTCCCTGCGCGGGTACATCTGCCGCGACGTCGGGATCGTTCGGTGGGTGGTCAAGACCGACCCGGACGGTGGGCGCTTCCAGGTGCCGGTGGCGGCGCTGGGCATGCACGACCTGCGGCGGACCTTCGGTGGGGTGACCGACGCGTTGCACTACAGCGAGGACACCACCAAGAAGCTGCTAAATCACTTCACGAACGCCCGGTCGCAGACCGATCAGCGCATCGAGAAGGCGCACGCGGTGACCCCGAACGTGGTTAGGACCTTACAGAACTCCCAGCCGCTGTCGGACGTGACCGTGCGCTACACCATCCCGGACGCGGAGCGGCTGCGCGAGGCGATGCAAACGGTCGAGTCGACCATCCTGTCGACCTACCCGCTGCTGTACAACATGCTGATCGCCACCTCGCCGGAGTACCCGCCGATGCCGATGTGGGAGCCCGCTGCCTTAAAGTGGCCGAAACCGAGGGCGGGCATCGAGGTCCGCGGCTTGGACACGATCACGGTGGACGACGAGGACGACACCGATACCAGCGACGAAGACGAGGAAGCAGAAGCATGATCAGTATCGAAATGCTGGACGATGAGGTGGTGGTCCGGCGTATGAACGTCGCGGCGTCGCTGCACGACGAACAGAGCGTGAGCGAGCCGGTGGCCGCTTTGTTCCTGGGGCGCTCCGCGCGCACGCTGGAACGTATGCGCAGCGAGGGGCGGGGACCCGTCTACACCCAGGCGAAGCAGGAGGATGGACCCAAGCACACCGGCCGTAAGCCGTCGGTCACATACCTCATGCGGGACCTGCGGGCCTGGCGCGAGAGCCACAAGGTCAGCAACCCACGCGAGGCAACGGTTCGCGATCGCCAGGCCCTGCGTTTCGAGACCATCGCGGACCTGCTAGACGATCAGCCGTGGTTCGCCAAGGCCGGCACCGACCAGTTGGTGGGGCACGCGTTGACCGGGCCAGAGGAACTGCTGGGCGAACGTCTCGACGACAAGTCGTTGGAGGTGGTTTGGCTCCCGATGCCCGAGGCCATGGCACGACCCTGGCCCAACCTGCGGGAGCGCACACCGTTCCACGACGCGTACACCGAAGTGCTCGGCGAGGCCATGCGCCTCAGCCAGGTTCGGCAGGACGATGCGATCCTGCGGGCGGAGTTCGACGCGCTGGACGACGAGCGGGGCGAACCCCTGCCGGACGGGCCGGGACACAGACCCCTCTGAACCCCGAACCCCAAACTCCGGATGCTTCAACGACCAACGCCCCAATCCTGGGGCGTTTTCACATCCGGCGGGCCCGGGGGCACCGCTCACGGGGCGATGAAGACCTCTTGCTTCCAGCGCAGCAGGTTGGCGATCGGCGCGGTGCCCGCCACGTACGGCACCTTCGTGACCGGGAACGCGGCCTTCTGATACGCCCACACGTTCGCGAAGGGACCCGTCGGGCCCTCGCCGCGCACGATGGTCACGGCGTAGGTCGTCTTGTCGAAGGTCGCCTGATTCGCGCTCGCTTCGCTGGGCGAGCCCAGGAAGACCAGCAGGTCCTTCGCGGTGGCGGACACCGCTTCGTCGGTGGCGCCCAGGGGCTGACCGATTCCCACGATCGTGTTGCCCAGACCGGTCACCGCCAGGGCGCTGGTTTCGTACGCGCCGTCGTTGGCGTCCGGGTGCAGCCCGGCGATCACGTGGAGGTTCGACGTGCCCGGCACGGGGATGGAGCAGGGGAGCTGCTCGGGCGTGGTGCTCTTCGAGCAACGGGCCGGCAGCGCTTCACCGAGCACCAGACCGTGCACGAAGCCGGTGGTGAGGAAGCTATAACCGTCGGTGGGGAGGAAACTGTAGCCCTCGACCGAGGCCTGACCGTCGGCGGTCAGTTGCTGCGGCGTCTTCAGATCGTTCAGCAAGGTGTACGGCTGGGGTGCAGCGATCGCGGCCCCGCTGACCAGCGAAGCGGCGAGCAGTGCGGCGGTGATGGTCGTTTTGAGCATGAAAGGGTCTCCTCCCGAGTGATGCCCGCGCGACGGGGCGGGCGTCCGTGGTCCACATCTAGCAGCATTACCAGGGCTGTCAACCCGTGCCCTGGCACGGACAAACGCCCACCGGAGTGGGCGTTGTGCTCGACGTCGGACCGTGGGTCAGAAACCGATGTTGATCCCACCGCCGACCGCGACGCCGGCCGCACCGGTGGCGCCCCCGACGTTCAGGTTGACCACGGCGTTCGGGCCGAACCGGTGGAACACCTTCACCGAGTAGCCGAACTGGCCGCGGAAGTTCGCCACCCCGATGGCGGCCTGGGTGTCGTGGGCGCTGTCCGGGTTGTACATCGCGGAAGCAGCCGCAGCGGACATGGCCCCCACACCGTCGATGCGGTTGCTCAGGTCGTTCATCCCCCGGTTCACCGCGTCGAACCGCTGGTCCACGCTGTTCGAGAGGGCGCCGACCTGCTGATCGGTGTAGCTCTTCGACTGGGACAGCGTCTGAGCGGCCTGCTGGTCGGTGTAGGTCTTCGACTGCGACAGGGTCTGGGCGGTCTGCTGGTCCGTGTAGGTATTCGCGGACTGCAGGACCGTCGTCGCATCCCCCGAACCGGAACCGGTGGTCGGGATCTTGGCGATCGCCTGGTCGGTGTACCCGTTGGCCGACGTCACCGCAGCGGCGGACTGCTGGTCGGTGTAGGTGTTCGCCGAGGACACGGCCGCAGCGACCTGCTGCTGCACGTAGGCGGCGGACACCCCCGAGGACGTGCCTTCGGCGGCTTCCAGCGCGGTGACCCGGGTGCCCAGCGAGGACACGGCCTGGTTGGTCGCGAAGAGCTGCGAACCGTTGACCGCGTTCGTGCTGGTGGCGGTGAGCGCACCGGGGGCCACGTTGGTGAAGATCACCGGCGTGGTGGCCCCGACCCCGCCCAGCGTCACACTGGTCTTCGCGGAGCTGTCGTACGACACCGCGTTGGAGGTGGCGCTGGTCACGTTGGCGAGCGCGGCGGTGAGCTGACCCACGTTCACCGCGTCGGTGCTGCCCGTGCCGGCAGCCACCCCGGTGAGGGTGCGCGCACCGGTGGTCCCGGTGAAGTCCACCGAGGTACCGTCGGTCGACGCGCCCACCGTGATCGAACCGTTGCCCGGCGAGCCGAAGGTCTGCTGCACGAGACCCACGGTGCCGTTGCTCAGGCCCGAGTTGATCGCGTTGATCGACGACGTGTTCGACGCGATGTTGGTGGTGTTGGTCGACACCTGGCTGCTCAGCGACGACACGGTCTGGTTCGTCGCGTTGAGCTGCGAACCGTTCACCGCGTCGGTGCTGGTGGCGGACACGCTGCCGGCGGCCACGCCCGTGAGGGTGCGCGCACCGCTGGTACCGGTCAGGTCCACGGTCGTGCCACCGGTGGAAGCGCCCACCGTGATGGTGCCACTCGTACCGTTCGACTGGGCCACCAGGCTGGAGGCGCTGGTCAGGGCTTCGATCGCCTGGGTGGCGGCGTAGAGCTGCGACCCGTTCACCGCGTCGGTGCTGTTGGCGTTCACCTGGCCGGCGGCCACGTTGGTGATCGTGCGCTCACCGCCCACGGTCCCCACGCTGACGGTGCCGGTCGGCGCGGCGCCTGCGAAGGTGTACCCGGTTCCCCGGATCGTCATCCCGGAGGTGCCGGTCACGGAGTAGGTCGTCGAGCCGTTGCCCAGGGCCACGCTGTTCGGCTGCGAGGCGTTCGCTTGGTAGCCCAGCGCGACACCGTAGGCACCGTTGGCCATTGCGTTGTAGCCCAGCGCAACACCGTCCGTGCCGAACACCATCGACGTCGAGCCGATCGCGATGCTCCCCGCGGTGTAGACACCGGCCGACTGGCCCATCGCGATACCGTTGGCAGCAGCGGCAACGACGTTGGCACCCATCCCAAAGGACAGGCCGTAGTCACCGGAGGCCAGGCTGTTCGTGCCGATCGCGTAGGCGTTCGACCCGGTGGAGCTGGCGCCCGACCCGATAGCGTAGGCGCCCACCCCGCTCGCCCCGGCACCGTAGCCGATGGCGTAGGCACCGTTGGCCGACGCGTTCGCCTGGTAGCCCAAGGAGACGCTGTTCTGCCCCGTCGATTTCGAGAGCGCCCCGACGGCGGTGCTGTCGACCCCGGTGGCCGTGCTGTTGGCACCGATCGCGGCGCTGGTGTTGCTCGCGGTCGAGTTGTCGCCGATCGCGATGGACGTCGCATCGGCGGTGGCCCCGCTACCTTGCGTCACCTGGGCGTTGGCCGCCACCGACGCGACGAGCGTCAGAGCAGCCAGCGCCAGGGACACGCGGTGCAGGGTGGATCTGGAAAATGCGGACATTATGGGTAGGTCTCCTTAAGCTTTGTGGTTGGAACGACGGACAGCGGGCGAAACGAGGTGCAGCGATCGGGTGGTCAGAACCAGGACGGCGGGATGGCGATGCGAGCCTGGGCGCCCACGAAGCCGTAGATGCCGGCGCTCTTGACGTTGGGCACGGCGATGACGTTCACGCCCCACTTGTGGTCGTGCTCGTAGGACACGATCAGGCCGGCGGCCGGCATGAACCCACGGGGCTCCTGGCCCGGCACCGAGGTCGGCGTCTTGACCCACGTGGCACCCAGGGCGTTCAGAACGGGCGTGTAGGTGAAACCAGGCACCATCGTGTTCTTCATGTAGCCGCTCAGAGCACCGGCCACGATCCCGACGTTCACCCGGTCCTTCGACGTGATGTCGAGCTGCGCCGGGGTGTAACGGGCGAGCAGGTACCAGCTCGGGCGCCAGATGCTGTTCCGGTAGTAGCCGGCCATCACCCCGATGACGTCGTTGGTGTATTCCAGGCCACCGCCCCAGTTGTTCTCGTTGAAGTCGTATTCCTTCTTGGCCTGGCGGTCGAAGTGGTACGCGTGGAGGTTCAGGTCCACGTAGAGGTGGAAGTCCTTCGAGCCCAGCGGCTGGAACGACACCCTCGGGTAGAGGAACGGCGTCTGGGGAACCGGGTCCTGCTCGTAGCTCACCACCGCGTTCTGCGGCTGACCGGTGCTGTCGCTCACGTTGCGTTCCGCATCGCTCTGGGCGAAGGCGGGCAGGGCTTCGAGCCCGGTGATCATGGCCAGGGCCACGGCCCCAAGCTGTTTCAGGCGGTACTTGGTCTTACGCGTCACGGTTCTCCTCCCTTGACGATCCAGGGGCCTCCTCTCCGGGCCCGACACCTCTGTACCTAACGGGTTAAAACGGCGAGTCAAGCGACTTGTGAAAATATTTTAGAGCGTGCTATGGCACGGGTTAACCGTTCGTCGGACGGGGCGGAAAAGCACCTCCAAAAGGCTTGACCGGCCTGTACGTCCTGCTAGGTTGAAGGTAGAGGACAACGCGCCAGCGATGCGCACCAGGAGACCCCGATGACCACCCGCAACGGATACACCCCAGAAGGCCTGTATGACTTCTCGATCGAACCCGACGAGGATCTGAAGGCGATGATCGGCAAGCCGATCGAGGCGCTGCTCGACATGCTCGAGGCGATCCTGGTGATGCTCACCGTCCAGATGCAGAGCCGCGCGATCGCGATGCAGGCGGAGCAAATCCGTCAGATCCGGCAGCGGCAGGCCTGGGCCACCGCGAAGCTGGCGCGGGTTCGCAAGCTGGAAGCGGACGGCGTGACGATCGTGCCGCGCGACGTGCTGACCAGCGAGCCGCAGGCCCTGGACGTCGAAGGGCGGCGCATCGACGGCGGACGCCGCAAGTTCAGCATGGCGGACGTGCGGGCCAGCCGTGGTCCTCGCGTCGACCCCAACGGGCGGGCCGCGGAGATCCGCACCCCCTCGGACGGCATCAACGTTCGCAACCGGCGCAGCCTGGGCGACCGCCTGGACGTGCGTCGGGTGGAGGGCCGCATCGAACCGAGCGTGATCCGGCCCAGCGCCGTCGCGTTCGACCAGAACAACGGGGTGGAGGCTTACCGTCCCCGTTCACGGTTCAGCCCGCGCTGAACCACCACGGGCCCCCCGCTCAGGGGCCATCACCCACCGTCGCCAACAACACGACAAGGAGGCGATCACCACACGCTCTCGGAGGAGACCTTGTACCCGACGTTCAAACCCATCGCCCACCGCCTGGTGGTGCTCACCGCGACCTGCCTTGGTGCGTTCGCGCTTTGCCCAAGTTCGCTCAAGGCTGTGCCAGGGCACACCCCAAAGCCGCTCGACATCGCGGTTCCCGCGATTTCCCAACCCGCGTCCTTGGTCGACGTGCCGGCGTCCTTCGGCGAACCGGCCCCGGCATTCGACGCGGCACCGCGGCTGGCCCGTTTTACCCGCATGCCTGAGCGCATGGTGGGCGCGTTCTGGCCCACGGTGGCTGGGGTTGCGCAGGTGGTCGTGCCTCGCCCGGCGTTCCGCGTGACGGAGCAGCAGCTCCTGGCGGTGGCGCCCACGATCAACCCGGACGCGCTGCGCCTGGCCATCCGGGCGATGGAATGCGCGGCGAAGCACTACGGGGACAAGGACCGTCTGGTGGTGATCGACTACTCACTGCCCAGCACCGCGCGCCGGCTCTGGGTCTTCGACCTGCGCAACGGCACGCTGCTCTGGAACGAGTACGTCCTGCACGGGCGCGGATCCGGCGCAGGGCTCTACGCCCGGTCGTTCTCGAACCAGCCGGACAGCGAGCAGTCCAGCCTGGGCCTGTTCGAGCTGGGGAGTCCGTTCAAGAGCCAGTTCGGTCCGGCGATGAGCATGGTGGGGCTGGAGAAGGGCATCAACGACCACGCGGTGGAGCGCGGGATCTGGCTGCACGGCACCGACTACGTGAACGACGAGCGCGCGGCCACGGGCCACGTGTCGCAATCAGAGGGCTGCGCAGCCGTCCAGCGGGGGGTGATCGTCCCGATGATCAACAGCCTGAAGAAGGGGGCGTACCTCTTCTCGTACTACCCGGACACGCGCTGGCAGCAGGCGTCGGGGTTCCTGACGGGGAAGCTGTGCTGATCCGGGGGTACCCCCGATCTTGCCGACCCGAATCGAGCTGCTACGTTGAGTAGGCCGCCCACCACCCAGAACCGGAGGACCCGATGACCACCACCTGCAAGACCCCTCGACGGACCGCCACGCTTCGCATGACGCCGGTGCTGCACGACGCAGCGACGGCGGTGGCCCGTCGCCACCACCAGAGCCTGAACGAGCTGCTCGTGACGGTGCTGTCGGACCACCCCGAGGTGCGGTGGTGGGTGGCCTTCAACGAGGCGGCGCCCGGCACGCAGCCCCACCAGGCGCAACGGCTGGCACAGTTGCGCGTGGACATCGACCGGATCCTGGGGAGCGTGCGATGAGCTACTTGACCGAACAGCAGCGGGCGACGCAGGCGGCCATCCTGGGCAGCCTGGTGGTGGAGCTGGTGGAGGAGCCGGTGGTGGTGGAGGGGCTCGACGCGGTGTACCCGGCGATGACGGTGACGGTGGGCGTCACGCTCAACGGCCGGCACCACGCGATCCCGGCGACGGAGCAGGCGGACGATAGCTGGTGGACGATGTACACCCGCCATGGGCGCTTGGACGCGCTGCGCACCTCCATCGACGACGGGCCGGCCTGGCAGGCGTTGAAGCGGCAGATCGTCGACGACGTGTTCGACGGCGAGCTGATGGCGTTCGAGGACATCTTTTTCACGCAGGACGTGCGTACCGCGATCGAGGCCCTGGCCAGCGAGGCGGCGTTCGAGCACCACCAGCAGCCCCACCTGACGCGGGTGCACGAAGCCAAGCTGGAGATGGACGGCGCCCGCTGGCAGTGATCGCAGGGCGGAGCGGGCAATGGAAAACGGGGCCGATGGCCCCGTTTGCACATGGTGGCGGTGGTTCGCTCAGCGCTGGTGGCGCTTGGCCCGCACAGCCTCGAGGTTCTGCTTGAATCGCTGGGCCAGGCTCTGGCCGCCGAACAGCGAGCTGGGGGTGTTCCGGAACGCCGCGACGAGAACGACGAGCGCGACGATGATGGCGACGATGTAGAGCATGATGGTTCCTCCCTGGGTGGTGCCCACCGGGCGGGTGGGCGATGGTCAACACTTAGCAGCAATCCGGGACACGTCAAGCCCGTGCCCTGGCACGGTGTCGCTCACGCGGACGGGTCATGGCCGGTTTCGTGTTGGGCCGCGGAAGGTTCCCCAGGGCGAATGGTCAGATACGGAGCCAGCTCTTTCAGTTTCCGCTCCTTCCATGCGTGGTATTCAGGCGGCTGTTCTCGGTTCCACTGTTCCAAGGAACGGTCGAAATCGCCGGCCTCGCTGTAATCCCCGTGATACGGTGCGGCGTCATCCCCGGTCTTGATGCGCTCCATCTGGGCCAAGGTCTTTTCGAGGTGGGTTAGGGACACCGCCATGCCGGCCCGGATCGGTTGCCGGACCTGCCTCCGGGCGTCGTGGACGCTCGGCGCGTAGACAGCATCGAGGGCGATGTGGTCGAGCACGTCGTTGTGGGCCACGAGGTAGGGCTCGGCGAACGGCTGAACAACGCGGAGCAGCAGCCCGACGGCCCCGCTTCGTCGCTGAGTCCTCATGGCCCGAAGGGCGGTCACACGTTCGCGCAGCTCGTCGAGCGACAGCGTGAGCATCGAACGAAACTCAGGGTAGGCCCGGTCGAAGGCGTGTTCCACGATGCGTCGTTGGGTGCTAACGGCCACGTACGTGCGAAGGACGGCGGCCGTATAGCCGTCTCGGGTGGCCGCCTTCCTTAGCAGGCCGATGACCACGAACACGCACGCGTCCGGGTAGGGGTAGCGCCCCTCTTCACAGTTCAGCACATCGTTGTCGTCAGCGTTCATCGATCTCCTCCGGGTGGTGGTTCAGCGGCATCGGTTCGTGGAGCGTTGGCCCCGCGTTCGGTTTCCTGGGCGTCGTGCTCAGGCTTTCAGACCGAAGCCGGCGGACCACGACGGGTTGCCGTCGATGCGGTCCATGGTTCGGGTGTCGTAGGCCTTCACCACGCCGTCCTCGGCGTCGTAGGGGTAGCTCACCGGGTCGTAGGCGGCCTTGCTCTCGGTAGACATGGCCAGGCTGGCCGCGTCGGCCTCGCTGCGGCGCTTCAGGACAGCGGTCACCACGGCGGCGAGGACCTTGGGGGACACCCCGATCGTGTCGGCCTCGGCCCGGATGAAGGTGGGCACGTGGGCGATGTGGATGGCCTTGCCACTGGTGAACAGGGTCAGCGCGGTGACCGGCGTGCTGCGGGGCACCTCGACCCGAACACCAGTGGACACCAGCTTGCGGTAGTGGGCGATGGCGCGGTCGATCTCGTCGTTCCGGCGAACACGGGCGGGCACAGCAGCCACGGTGGCCGGGACAGGAGCGGGCAGGCTCTCGGGGGTGGGGATGACAATCAGGTCGTTCATGATGGGGTATGGGTAAGGGGCGGGGTGGTGGTGCAGGGTTGGCCACCGCTGCAGGTCGTGAGGTCATTAGCCCGTGCCAGGGCACAACCGCGGGCGCGAACGTTGAGCGGGTTGAGGTGATGCATGGTGCTCTCGGTCAGGTGTGAATTTGCGAACCTCCTACTCTCAACCTAGCAGCGTCTATCGGTCGGTCAATAGCCATAGCCCCGTAAAAGGGGCGATTCCAGGATTTATTTGCAGGGGTCGTGCGCGTGCGCGTCGAAACCCGGGCAAAAAGCAGGGGGCGCGTGCCTTCGGCCCGTGGAGGCGGCGAATCGATGTGCCAGGGCACAGGGGCGTCAGCAAGGCGAAGGGGGCCGTGAGCCCCCCAGATCAGGTGGTGGTGGCGGTGCTCAGGCGAGCGTGCCGGTCCGGTTGGCGTTGAACGCGGCGATCGTGGCGCGCAGCCGGGCACCGGCTTCGGCCTGCGTGAACGCCGGACGGGCCGGGCGGATCCAGGTGGGCTGCACCTCGTGGTCCAGCTCGATGGGCAGCGCGTGCGAGGCGTGGCGACGCGCACCCAGGACGAAGCCGAGGTACGCACCGCCCAGGGCGAGGGCGACGCACGCCAGCAGGACGAGGGCCTCGAACAGGCAGGCGAGCAGCGGGTGGGCGATGTAGAACGGAACGGTCAGCGGGTGCACGGTGGTCTCCTCCGGTGTGCGTGGGCCGCAGGGCGCGGCCCGGGGTTGAACAACAAGGTGAAGCGGGAGGTGGTCTCCTGGTCGTGGTGAATCAGTGGGTACGGTGCAGGCGGAAGAGCGCTTCAGCCAGACGGTCCTTCGCGGGCCAGGTCTTCGCGCAGATGCCCTTGTAGACCTCGATCTGGCGCGTTTCGACCTCGACCTGGGTGTGCTCAGCATCACGGCGGGCCTGGGCCTGCGGCATGGTGGCCATCACCGACATCACGAGCTGAGCGTGGTTCATCGGCATTGCGAGGACCTGCGGGTTGAAACGCGACAGCCAGTTGCGCAGGGTCTGGTCGGTCTGCTTTTCCGCGTCAGCTTGGGTCGGCAGCGGGTGGCGATACGGGTCCTGCAGCGACGGCGGCAGCGGTAGGATGGCCAGGCGGATGCACGCCTCGCGCGACACCAGCGCCGGGTTGACCGCCACCTCCTGGGCGACGACCTGTTCCGGTGTCGCAGGCGCAGGACCCGCAGGATGACGGTGCAGGAACTTGGTCACCCCGACGGTGGCGGCGAACAGCACGCACAGGCCGGCAAGGAGGGCAGCGCCCTGTTGGACACGGGGATCAAGTTTCATATCAGCGACTCCAACGAAGGGTGAAGACGCCGGGATCGCAGAGATTCACCGGCTGGGCCATCATCGGGTTTTCGTAAGCCTGCGGGTCGAGCTGGTTGTGCACAACAACACCAGGGGCCGTGCACTTGTAGCCGCCCTCCAGCCACCAGTTACCCCAGCACAGCGCGATGACGCCCACGCCGAGGGCCACGAGAACGCCGAGCATGGCCAGCCCGGCAATGCACATCTTCACCCGTCGCCGGCCCGTGATCAGCTCCCACCCGGCTTGCTTGACGTCCCCGGCCGAGACCGTCAGGTCCTCGAGCTCGTGCTCGCGACCTTCCAGACGCGCTTGCTTGTGCTCTTGCAGTGTCTTTTCCATCCAGTCGCGATACCGGCTCAGCCGGGCCTGGCTCCTTTTTACGAGGTGCATCCGGAGGCCCAGGTACGCCATCGCGGCGACGATGAACGGGAGGACGAACGCCACGACGTTGGCGGTCGACTGCGGGTCATAAATAGAGTGGATGAACATGTTCCCGGCCCAGTACGCGTAGGCGGGAATCGTGGCGGTCAACATCAGGTGTCCTCCCTTGGTGGTGCCCACGTGGAGGGTGGGCGTCCAGGTACAACACTTAGCAGCTCTCCATGGCCTGTCAACCCGTGCCAGGGCACGGACAAGCCCGGACGCGTCCAGGCTTGCGGGCAGGTCAAGCGGCGGCCTTCGTCGCGTCGTTGGCGGCGGCTTTCGCCCGGCGTTCCAACTCGTCGTAGATCGTCGGCACCCCCTGAAGGGCGGCGATGGTCCGGATCTCCTCGACCGACAGCTTGCCGATCGTGTCGCAGACGTCGGCACGGGGCACCCCACCACGGTTCACGCAGACCAGGGCCGTGCGCGGCCGGTCCAGGAGGTTCCAGTTCTCCTTGGGGAACAGCTCGACGTACTCACCCGGCAAATGGGCGTTGCCATAGGGGATCTTGCGTTCCACCTTGAAGCTGCCCGGCTTGTAGTCCTCGTGCTCCACGTGGCCGCCCAAGAAGATCCGGCTGAACGTGTTACCGACGCGGCGAGCCAGCCCTTTGGTGATCGACACCGTGCCGCGTGCAGCTTCCAGGACGTTCGTCGTCACGACTCCACCCGTCAGCATCCAGGCGAGGTCGAAGATCGACCGAGGGAGGCGACCGGTCCAATCCTTCTTGTTGTTCAGGGCCTCGCGGTCCTTCTTGGTCAGCAAAACGTCCGCCGGACGGCTGAGGTCGTAGCGCATGCGCTTCAGCAGCGTGAGCCGCTGGCCCGGGTCCAGCTCGGGGGTACCCATGAACTGGTCGTTCAGCGCCTGGACGTGAGCGCGCTGGAAGTCGTTCGACAGGATCCGCTTCAACAGGCCCGTGAGGTAGGTGTTGTACCGGAAAATCTTGCGGATCTTCAAGCGAGCGTTCGCCCACTCGTTCGTCGCCGGCACGGACCGCAGCACCACCCACGACACGAAGTTGGCCATGAAGGCCTTCCCGGCGTCGTCGCCCATGCGTCCGTAGAACTCGTTCACGCTCTGGGTGGCGTACACGCACACCAACCCGAGGCTGCGCGCGATCGACAGCATTTGGGCTTCGTCGGTATGGTATCCGCTGCCGATCAGGAGCTGGGCCTCGTCGGCGATGCACAGCACCGGCCGCTGATCCGGGCAGGACACCTTCCAGTCGTCCGGGCGGTTCTTGATGGCGTTGAAGATGCGCTTCTTGGCCAGCGTGGTGATGATCCGGCCGGCCTTCTGGTAGGCAGTTTCGGGCAAGGTGATACCGACCACGGCCCCGCGCAGGCAGGCGAGGATGTCGCAGCCATTTTCGAGCGTGGTCCAGGGGGCCAGCTTCTTGTTGCGCATGACTGGCGTGAACCAGGACGAAAGCGTGGCACGCAGGTCCGAACGGAGGTCGGCGCGGAAGCCCGGGAGTTCACGCGAGGCGTACAGCAACGACTGCCGGATCAGGTTAGCGTTGGTGTTGTCCTCCTCCTGCATATCGGGGTGGTTGGCTTCCAGCCAGGCGATGAGACCGCCCGGGAGCTTCGGCGCGATGGACGGCATGCGCGGAGGAGCCTTCGGGTCCTTCGGAGGCTCGGGCTCCTTCCCCGTGATGAACAGGTAGTCCTCCATGTAGAACATGGTGAAGTCGTTCATCCCCTTGAAGTGCCAGTAAAAGTGACGCTCGGCGTCCGCGTACTTCTGCGGCACGTCCTTGCCGTTTTTCCGGCGCCAGGCGATGTACTGGCGCAGACCGGTGAAGCCCCAGCTCGTGCCATCGCTGCGCTTCTTGGCCTGAATCTCCTTGTCCAGGTGAGCGACCCATGCCTCGTAACTGTCGAACCCGGCATCTTTCGCCCGCTTCTTCAGCAGGTGCTGTTCGGTCTCGTAGCACGCCCAGTTCAGGCACGAGGAGTGCCCCAGCCAGTTGCCCGGGCTGATCTTCCAGAAGTCGTCGTCGTCGCCGCGGCCGGGGCTGTTGTTGATCTCCATCATGGCGGCGGTGAACTCGTCGGGGGTCATCCCCTCGAGCAGGGCGAGGGGCGAACCGCCGGGTTCCGGGGACACGCGGATGATCTCCAGCACCTGGTCCAGGCCTTGGTCGCGCAACGCCTTGATCAGTTCGTCGGCCAGCTTCCCCTTGCCGTCCAGGAACACCGCCCCACCACAGTTCTGGAACCGGCCGTTGCGAAGGGTCCCCATGGCCAGCCATTGCTGGGCGATCGGCGTGAGAATGCCGTAGGTCTTGCCCGAACCGGTCTGGCCGACGACCAGCATGTGGGTCGGAAAATCCCCGTGCGCGGACAGGCCCATCGGCATGTTGGCATCGGGGGCGGACGGATCCTTCGACTGGAACTTCACCAGGCCCTGCGAGCGGGCGATGACGATAACCGGTCCGTTCGCGGCAAAGTTCGCAGCGGCATCGAGCTGGGCGTCGCGCTTCAACTGGTCCTGCGAATCGTCGGGCTGCTCGAACACGTTGGGAAGTTCGAACTGGCGGTTCTTGCCCGAGCGGTTGGCCAGGAACGATTCGAGGAACGGACGCCCCAGCAGCAGAGCATTGCCGGCCGCCACCACAGGGCCGGCGTATTCGCCGAGGAACGTTGCGGCGGCGGTTTGCACCGCGGTGATCCCCAGGGTGTACTGAGCGGTCGGGCGGATCGCGTAGCGCCAGTTCCGGCCTTGCAGGGCAAGGGTGCCGATCGCGTAGGCGGCTTGCGTCGCGACGAAGCCCGGCAGGCCGATCCACCCCATGGCCATGCAGGCTTGCGATGCAACGGTGACCAGAGGATGGGCGTACAGCAGGGCGGTTTCGGCCAGGCTGGCCCCGCCGTAGCCGATCTCGCTTTCGTCGCCGCTGACCTTGATGAACTGGGTCAACGGCTTGCCGCTGCGCGACACGGCGAAATCGCCTTCCTTGTCCTGCAGATCGAACGGAACGTTGGCCGTGCTGGGGATCTTGCGGCCGAAATAATCGGAGCATTTGAGCAGGATGTCCTTGCGGATGCGCTCGCGCGCATCGCGAGCACGGGGATCCAGCACCGGGAGCGCACCGTTCCGCAGATTCTCGAGCATGTCCTGGATGAACGCGTCGGCCCGTGCGTCGAACTTCGAGCTATGGTGCGTGGCCTGGGCCTCCTCGGGCATCACCGCGACCGAGGTATCGCCGTGGTCGATCGTTTCGCGCTGGTCCATGGTTCCTCCCGTGATCAGTTGAAGAAGTGCGTCGCCGACGACGCCAGCGCATGGGCGTAGCTGCCGGTGAACGACCAGCTCACCGCGACCACGATGACGCCCACGATCAGCATGCGGCGGGCGATCAACACCCGCAGTTCACGACGGGTGAACTGGTCACGCACGTTGTCGCGGACCATTTCGCTGTAATCGGCTTTCGACTGGGGACGTTCCGCCGCGATGTAGTAAAAGGCAGGGCTGACCCCGAGCCGTTCCGGCGTGCCGAACAGGGATCGGCCGATCGCGTCGAAGACCTTGCTCCGCCAGGAAATCTCGTCCGGCAACGCGCCATACGGCAGAGGACGTTCGTCGCTGGGCACCGGCACCAGAGGCGACGGTTCTACAGGCTGGGCGGTGATCGCGGTGGCGTCGGTCAAGGTCTCCTCCTTGTCGTTGGTGGGTTCAATCTGGCAGGTTCGCCAGGCATGTCAAGTCGACGGGGCGTCAAAACGAGGGGTGCTATGGCACCCCTCCGTGCACAACATCACGGGTGCTCGTTTTGTGCCTTGGCCCAAGCGTCGAGCTTGGCGTTGGCCGCGTTGAGCTGGGCCTGTTCACGCGCCAGGTTGTCGACATGGTGGACCACAACGAGGCGGTGCACGGTCGGCGCAGCCGTGGGCTTCACCAACACGGGGGCGGCGGGTTTGACCGGCTCCGAAGCGGGGACCTTGGCCGGCTGGACCACGGGCACGGAAGCGCTCGGCGCCGGAAGAGCGGCGACGGGCGCAGCCGCGATCGGG